>JAQUOK010000609.1 GCA_028717165.1 Victivallaceae bacterium
CGGACCGGGTGAAAACCCTGGTTGCCGAAGCCGCCGAATGGGATAAGAAATTCCAGGCGTTTCTCGAAGCCAATCCGGAATCGGCGGCAACCATTTCCGCCATGGTAAACCGCGAAGTCCCGGAAAACCTGCTTGAGGAACTGCTGAAAGTCGTTCCGGTCGATAAGGCCGTTGCCACCCGCGCCTCCGGCGGAATCGTTCTTCAGCGCGCTTCGGAACTCGTTCCGGCCCTCGTCGGAGGCGCTGCCGACCTCGCGCCTTCTACCAAAACCGACATCAAGAATGCGGACAGCTTCGCTCCGGTGAATTACGGCGGGCGCAATCTGCATTTCGGCGTTCGGGAACTGGCAATGGGAATGGCCGGTAACGGTATGGCGTTATACGAAACTCTGATCCCGTATACTTCGACGTTCTTCGTATTCTCCGATTACATGAAACCGGCAATGCGTCTGGCGGCGATCCAGAACCTGCATGAAATTTACGTATTCACCCACGATTCATTCTATGTCGGGGAAGACGGGCCGACTCACGAGCCGATCGAACAGATCGTCTTGCTGCGCACGATTCCCGGATTTACGGTAATCCGCCCGGCGGACGCCAATGAAGTCGCCCATGCCTGGGCTGCGGCGCTGCAGGCTGACGGTCCGGTTGCGATCCTGCTGACCCGCCAGAATCTTGACCCGATTCCTCCGAAACTGGCGAAAAATATTGATCTGGCGAAAGGCGCTTACGTATTGAGCGACGAAAAAGATTTTGATATGATCATTATCGCGACCGGTTCGGAAGTCAATCTCGCGTTGAAGGTAGTCGAAAAAGTCCGCGCAGGCGGCACCAGAGTCCGCGTCGTTTCAATGCCGTCGCAGGAATTGTTCGAAAAACAGAGCGACGAATATAAAGAGTCAGTTCTGCCGGCTGACTGCATGGCGAGAGTTTCCATCGAAGCTGCCAGTACTTTCGGTTGGAATCGTTATGTCGGTTCTTTCGGTTTGGCGATCGGTATAGATCATTTCGGAGCTTCCGCGCCTTATTCTGTACTTGCCGAAAAATTCGGTTTCACGGTGGACGGCGTTCTCGAAAAAATGCGTGCACATTTCATGTCCGGCTGTGATTGCGGCTGCGATTGTGACTGTGACTGCGACTGCGGAAAATAAGTCTTTACCGACGATAAAAAATTCTGTCCCGGGGCATTGCTCCGGGATTTTTTTATGGACGTATTTGGCTCTTTGCCGTGCAGCGGCCCTCTGCCGCTTTTACATTCGATTATTTACAAATGCACAAAAGAACAAGTCTTGCTCCAAATGGTAAAATCTTTTCCTGCAGGATTTCATAATTCGAAAAAATCCTGTTGTAATGAGAAATTCAGGCTAGAAAAATTTCCTTTTACCAGTATCCATTTTCAGTTTTTGAATCTTTCTGCTCAAACGAGTAGTTACGAACACGGTCTTGTGCTGCTCAATCCGGCTAATACTTCAGAACAAGTGAGAGTCACAGCCGCAGAGCATTTCCGGCATTCCGTCAGTTACTGAACGAACAAACCCTGCAAAATTGACATATATCACTTATCACAAAATAAGTTTTTGCAAAAAAGACATATTTCAATCTTGACAAAGAGCCCATAATAATTTATAATAAACTATATCAACGAACAATAACGGGCAAAGAACTATGGTATTTGAAGACATAAAACCACTTACATTCCGAAATACCGGTAAGCATCCTAAATATGCGCAACTGGCGGAATACATGGAATCCTGGATAATCAATAAGCAGATTCCCGGCGGCACCAAGCTGCCTAATAATCGTCATCTGGCTGAATTTTTTAAAGTCACTCCGGTAACTATCAACCATTCGCTTCAGGAAATGTCCCGCAAAGGCATAATCGATTTAAAAGTCGGCTCCGGAACATATGTCGCTTTGCCCAAAAAGAGAATCAGCCAGGTTATGCGGATCGGCGTTTTATGTCATGCCCTTTTAAACCAGGATGATTACTATACGGCGACGGTCATGAACAACTTTCATGCGTTCTGGCGAAATCATAAAGCGGATGTTGTTGTCCTGGAGAAAAGCAATAAGGACTATCGCAAGACGATTGAAGAATACTCTCTTGACGGAGTCATGGTACTGTTTCCACAAGCTGAATTTGAACCGGAAATAGCCGCTCTGAGTGTCGAGAAATACCCGATAGTCAGTATCGGAACCAAATTTCCCGCCCTGAAAGGGCATTCTTTCGGCACCGACCATGCGCATACAGCCGCTGAGGTGGTCAAGTTTCTGGCCCGCACCGGACATAGAAATATCGGTATTATTATGCCGCCCGGGGATGGTACCGTTTTTCAGAAACGTCTTGAGGGATATCGGCAGGGCATGTGGGAAAATAAATTACCGCTCAATCCGGCATGGATCATCGAGGCCCCGGAAGATGACAGCCCCCCGGACTGGAACAAATTAGAAAAGCTTTTTAATTCCCCGGACAAAATAACCGCCTTTTTATTTGCTTCCTGTTATCTGGCAATTCCTTTCTACAATCTGATGGCAAAACAGGGCTACAGAATTCCCGAAGATATTTCACTGATGTCTTTTGACGATCCGTTTTTTAACAAACAACTCAATCCGGCATTAACTGTTTATGCCCAGCCGATAGAGCAATTCACCAGGAAAGCGGCGCAATCTTTACTGAATCAAATTACCACCGGAAACTGCGGTAATTTTGAAGAAGATATACCATTTCTGATCGAACGTAAATCGGTTGCAAATATTACATGAACAATTTAGGAGGGACTCTATAATGAAAAAAATGAATTTCACACTCATTGAATTGCTCGTCGTGATCGCTATCATTGCAATTCTGGCTTCAATGCTGCTTCCTGCCTTGGGCAAGGCAAGAGATGCTGCCAACAAAGCCGATTG
>JAQUOK010000610.1 GCA_028717165.1 Victivallaceae bacterium
GAACCTGCGGGTTCCCTGAAATGGCAGCTGGCGCGTTTCGAGGGCGTGAAGAATCCCGGAGAAATTGATCTCAGGAGATTTTTCAAAACCGAGAGCGAATATCTGATTGCATATGCGGTTACTTATCTGGAGTGCGATGAAGACCTCTCGAAGCTTACCCTGTATACCGGCGGCAGCAGCTATATAAAAATATGGATAAATCATCAACTTGTGCATGCTTACGACCACCTCAGGCGCGAGGGAAAATGGGATCAGGACGTAATTAAGGACATCGCGTTGAAAAAAGGTTATAACCAGATTGTCGTAAAGTGTGTTGCGGTTGGAAACAGTTGGAATTTTTTCCTGCGGCTGGCGGATGCGGATAACCGGCCGCTGAAATTCATCCCCGTTGACGAACCCGATGTTTGCGACACGGCGGGTCCGTAGGCTCCGCCTAAGCCGGCAGCGCGCGGGAAAAAGATTAAAAACTCAGAGACCTGTAATTTTTTTCAGCGGAATATGGATTGCCCCGTCGGAATTGAGCCTGCTGCGGTAAAGGACGAACTCTTCAACTCTGAAATCCAACGGAAAAAGCGTTTCGAATACCTCCGTCAGACACCGGGATTTTTCGCGGGAAGGGCGGTTTGGGAATCTGGCGAGAGTAATGTGCGGGAGGAAGCTGCGGGCTTCTGGTTCAAGCGCCAGGGTATTGTACAGAACCTCGTCGATTTGTTTTTTCAGGGAAAACAACTTGACAGACTTTCCGGCCTCAAGAAAAAAAATTCCCGGGCGGAAAACTCCGGTTCCCGACAGCGTGAGAATGAACTTCCTGAAATTCAGCTTTTCCAAAGCCTCTGACAGCCGGGGAAGCGTTTCGACATCAGTATCGCCGATGAAACGCAGGGTCAAATGCAGTTGTTCCTGTTTTGCCCAGCGGATATTGTCGATTTCACGGCAAACCCGGTATATTTTCTCCCGGATTCCGTCCGGCAGGTCGACGGCAATGAATAAACGTGCTTTTTCCATGACAGTTTCGGTCCCTGATAGTTCCGTTTTTAATATAAATATGCTTCAAATAACGCCGTGTGCAAGTTTTTCTTAACACGGCAAACTTAAATGTAGCTCAAGCGTCTCGCTCGCTTGAGTCAGTGTATTGACAAACTTTTTTTCGGTTTTTGGGGTGGTTTATGCCATAAGTCGGAGCCCCATTTTTGTAAAGTTCCAAAACTACATGAACCGTTCGCTTATGCTCTCTTTATAAGTTTTTTGACTTACTGGAATACGCCGATATCGGAGCCCGGCCCCGCATGCGGAATAGGCCGCGAATAACTGGAATATCTGGCTGAACGAATAAACCCTTATTGGATTTGACGGAAAAAATCTGTAAGGTAAAAATCAAGAGTTTTGCCCGGCAAACCGGAAAAGCAGGTATTTTTATCGAAATATTGTCAAAAAAGTTAATATTTTTTTGTTTTTTTACTTGCAAAAGTGCCGCAGGCGGGTATTATAAATGCCTGTTTCTAAAATTTACTGACTGGAAGTTTGCTGCTCGGGTGGCGAAACTGGCAGACGCGCATGGTTGAGGGCCATGTGGAGCAATCCATGGGGGTTCGAGTCCCCCCTCGAGCACCATTTTTTTCTATCTTTTTGAGAAGATGGGTTTGACACTTCAGGGATGGAATGTATATTTCCGTTTTGTATTTGTGTCTGCAGAAGGACTTTTTGAGGTGCCCACATAGCTCAGTCGGTAGAGCACTTCCTTGGTAAGGAAGAGGTCACCGGTTCAAGTCCGGTTGTGGGCTCCAGTTACATAAGCAAGATAGAAAATGAAAGTAAAGATTTTTTAAAAAAACAAAAACTCTAAACGCTAAGGCAGGAGGAAACAAAGATGGCTAAAGAAAAATTCGAAAGAACTAAGCCTCATGTTAACATCGGAACGATTGGTCACGTGGATCATGGTAAAACCACATTAACTGCGGCTATTACTATGGTATTGAGCAAAAAATTCGGCGGTGAAGTAAGAGATTACGCTTCCATTGACAATGCTCCTGAAGAAAAAGAACGCGGTATTACCATTAATACGGCGCACGTTGAATACCAGACCGCAAAGCGTCATTATGCCCACGTTGACTGTCCCGGCCACGCTGACTATGTTAAAAATATGATTACCGGCGCCGCCCAGATGGACGGAGCTATCCTGGTTATTGCCGCCACTGACGGTCCGATGGCCCAGGCCCGTGAACACGTTCTGCTTGCCCGTCAGGTTGGCGTTCCGGCGATCGTCGTTTATGTTAACAAAATCGACCAACTCGACGACGAAGAACTGCTCGAACTCGTTGAAATGGAAATCCGTGAGCTCCTCAGCCAGTATGACTTCCCGGGCGATGATATTCCGGTAATCAAAGGTTCCGCCCTGAAAGCGGTGGAAGCAGAAGGCAATCCGGACAGCCCCGACTGCAAGAGCATTCTGGAACTCATGGATGCGGTAGATGCTTATATTCCTGAACCGGTCCGCGATGTCGACCAGGATTTCCTCATGCCGATCGAAGACGTGTTCTCAATTGAAGGCCGCGGTACAGTTGTTACCGGCCGTGTTGAACGCGGTATTGTCAAAATCAATGAAACAGTTGAAATCGTCGGTATTCGCCCGACTGCCAAAACCACGGTTACCGGTATTGAAATGTTCCGCAAACTTCTCGACGAAGGCCGTGCCGGCGACAATATCGGCTGTCTTCTCCGCGGTACCAAGAAAGATGAAGTCACCCGCGGTCAGGTTCTTGCCAAACCGGGTTCAATTACTCCGCACACGAAATTCACTGCTGAAATCTATGTGCTGAGCAAAGAGGAAGGCGGACGTCATACTCCGTTCCTCAGCAACTACCGTCCTCAGTTCTATTTCCGTACCACTGACGTGACCGGTGTA
>JAQUOK010000611.1 GCA_028717165.1 Victivallaceae bacterium
GTCAACCCACAACCAGAAGGAGACGCCATGAAAACCAAAAACTACGCCAACGCCAAAGACGTCCTGCCGCCTGAACTGCTCGAACAGGTCAGGGAACATTTTACCGGGAATCTTTACATCCCCGGAAAAAACGACGTCAGCCAGAGACGCGAACTGATCATCACGCTGGCCAAGTCCGGCGCGGGCGCCGCCGAGATCGCCAGAATAGCCGGAGTGTCCGCCCGGAGAGTGAACCAAGTGATCGCAAAAAAGCGCAGGAGAACCTGGGAATGGATCGAATAACGCGCCGCACGCGTGGTCGGCGCATGAAGAGGCGCAAAGGATATGATACCGCGGTTCAGCTCCGACGCGCGTCAGAAAGGTTTTTCTGCGCGTCCTCGGGCGTCGTGGGGGATGCCTGGCATTGGTTACTGGACGGGAGTTTCGTTTTAATGACAGATTGTCAATTCCATTGCAATTGAGGCTCGACATGCCGCCGGGCGCAATCCGTCAGGTAGGAATTCATCAGACTCTGATAAGGCATACCAGTCTTTTCCGCCAGTTCGTGGAAATACTCGATAGTCTTTTCATCTATGCGAATCGTTATCTGTTTTTTAAGCTGCTTCGCATAAGGATTTTTTACCGATTTGCTGAAGTCGTATTCTTTTCTCATAGGTGGCTCCTGTATTGTCCGGTTTCCTTTCTGGTCGCTTTTCTTGCGGATATTATTCGTATCAGGGACTCGTTTTCCCGATAACAGTGGCAGACGACGAGTATCCGCAAAGACGCGCTCAAGCCCAGCAGAATGAACCTGTCTTCGTTCGCCGAATGATCGGGATCGAATATCAAGCGGCCGTTTTCGTCATCGAACGCCGTCATCGCCTCGTCAAAGGAAACGCCGTGCTTTTTTTCGTTTTGGGCCGCTTTACGCTCGTCCCAGGTAAATTTTATCAAGTTTAAAACCTCGTATTTATATTGCTTTTATAATTATACTGTATTTACAATGTAATTTCAAATCCGCAAGGAAAATATTTTGCAAAATAATATGAATACATGGTCAAGGCGCTCTGGAGATGAAAGCCTCTAAGGACGATGCGGCTCCACCTCAAACAGCGCCTCCATCTATCGTATCCATCGGCAACGATAAAGACGGTTCCTCCTGCGGTTCAATGACTTATAGGCTGGCGAAAGGGGGCAAAGCTACTAAGGAGACTTGCTTGCAGGCGATAAAAAAATATTATCCCCTGATTATTAAATAGTTATGAAGCCGGGAACCAGACGAAAATCAGGCGGAGCGCCAGGCAAAAATATTTTTTGCGCGGCGATCAGGATTTATCGGGGAGTAGTGCCGGCACCAGGATTTTGAGGTTAAATCGGGCGATTTTCAGAGCCCGGCGAAAAACTTCCCACACGTAGGCTTCAGGCGTTTTTAGACTTTGCCTTAAAAAGCCCGAAAATCAGGGCTGAAATCGGGGGTAGATGTGGGAAGTTTTTTCGGTAAGTCTTTCATTGTAAAATACTTAATTTTTCAGTTCTCAAACTGCTAATCCACATTTTTGAAGATGTGGGAAGTTGCAGAATTGTCATTTTCATAAAACCAAAACAGGAGTAGTCCAATGACACACGAAAATCCCGAATCCAATCCGGCCCGCGGCCATCGGTTTGTTGCCGATTATGTCCGCCGGAAAATCCGTCTCGGCGAATATCAGCCGGGCCAAACGCTGCCCAGCGCAAAGGAACTGGCGGAGGAACTTGGCCTCCATAATAACACGGTAGAAAACGGTATGAGACTTTTACGGAAAGAAAAACTGGTCTCCAGCCGTTTCGGCGGCGGGACCGTGGTACGTTCGGAACTGCCGGAAAGTCTGAAAAGCCTGGCCCTGTTATTGCCGGATACCGATTCGGAACATTGGCGGCGGGTTTCGAAGGAGATCGGCGTTTGGCTTCAGTGTGCGGGCAGGAAACTGGACATTCAACAGCACCACGGGAACGCATGGACATTCCGGAAAATGATCCGCAAACTTGTAGCCGGGCATTATTCCGGTGCGCTGATCTCGGCGACGCCGGAAATGATCAACGGCTACATGCCGCTGGCGGCTCTGGTCAGGGACGGATTCCCGGTAACTTTTATCGGACGCGGCCCGGATGGCGCTAATTGCTGGCAGGTTGACGATGGCGATTTCGCCGGCGGCTATCACGGCACGAAACACCTGATCGAACACCGCTTCAAACGTATCGGCCTGATTGGCTGCCCGGTGTACAACGGGCAGGAATTCATCCGGGGCTGCCGGGAGGCGCTGCTGGAATTCAACGGCGAACCCATGGCGGCGGGTTTCGCAAAGGATGAAAAGGACGCGCTGAAATTATTGAAGTCCTGGCTGGAATCGGATGATATCCGGCTCGATTACGTGTTTTTCCACCGGGTCGAACAGGCGCAGCCGGCGTTTTTTTATTTGCAGTCCAAACGGATTCAGATTGGCAGCGACATCGGGTTCATCACTTTCGACGATACGTTGTTTCGCCGCCTGACGATTCCCTCGCCAACTGTTATTCGGCGTTATCCGGAACGGCTCGGCAAAAGGATCGCGGATACTTTTCTGGATCAGTTGTCCGTACCGTTCGAACAGCGGAATTTTGCCAAAACTGTGGAAGCCCAGGTCGGCCTGGAAGTCGGTCGTGCCACCGGCGACCGTTCCGCCAGGAAAGTTTACCGCGCCATCGATCCCTACGGCGGCAGGCGCGAATACGAAGATTCGTATGGCCGTCGTTTCTTCTACTAAAAATTATTTCTCAAAGCATTTAACCCTTGCCGTTTTCATCTGGAAACCGGTGCAAAATTCAGGAGGTCTCTATGCAAATTGAACAGAGAAACATCAACGAAATCATCCCGTATGATAAGAATCCGCGCATTAATGACGACGCG
>JAQUOK010000612.1 GCA_028717165.1 Victivallaceae bacterium
TTATTTATCGCCTGCTTAATGACCGCATCAAAAGCAAGGCCGCAATAACCTTTTCTCCGGTGTTTTGTTCCTATCCAGTAACCGATTCCGGCGCTTTCGCCGTCAGGATTCCGGCGGCTGAGTGAAATTGTTCCAATGGCAACGTCTCCGTGAACAATGACATACGTTACCGCATGATTCTTCTGACACCAGTCTCGCACATATTCAAGAAAATGTTGAGCCGTTTCATTTGTATCGCCAACCATACCCAAGTCCGCCCGCAGTCCATTATCATCATTTAACATTGTCGCAAGCTGTTCGGCATCATGGAACAATGGTTCCCTTATTACAATCCTACTCATAATCATATCCTTGACATCATTGCCATTTAAACGGCAAATTTATTGGTACCTATATTTTTAATTTTCATTTCTTCCATATCCGGTTCCTTGAATGTTGAAGTTATCCCGCAACAGATAGTCCAGGATCGTGCCGTGATAGATGATTATCTTTACCTGCCCCGAAAGCCCGGGCGGAAAACGGTCAAAAGCAACGGGCAGAGAAAACCGAATAAGGTATTGGGCTCCCGATTCTCCCAGACCGGTCTGGATATCCTCAAGCGTACCTTCGAGATAACCGTAACGCAGGAACGGGTAGTTGTCCAGATAAATTTCGGCTTTCTGTCCGGTCTTGATGTCGCTGCGGGCGGACTGGTCGATCAGCACGGTAAAAACAGCCTTGGAATCTTTTGCTATTTCCATAACAGTATTGCCTTTGGCGGTGAATTCGCCCGGATTTATACAATATCGCAATATTATACCGGAATACGGAGCAGAAAAAGTACGTTCCCTGATTTTTTCCGTTACTGCGGCAATTTCGGAATTGAGTTTCCGGATGGCGAGTTCCAGCCGGATCTGTTCCGCGTCAGGCGGCAGCGGGAGTTCTAGAAAAGCTTTTTCCAGTTTCCTGATTTTTACTTCCTCCTCCAATTTCCCGAGTTCAATTTTGTAGTTAAAGAGTTTTTCCTCCGTCTGGATCTTGGCTTGTTCGGACATGCTCTCGGCCATTTTTTTGTCATGGAGGACTTTCAGAAAATCCAGTTTTGCCACGAGCTGCCTTTTAAAAAGCGATTCAAAAATAATGGCTTCCTGCTTTTTCAGTTCTTCATCGAGCTTCTTTTGGGTATGCAGGTTATGCGATATGGCGGAAAACATCTTGAATTGCGCCGCCTGCATGGGAACGCGTTGTTCAACCTCCTCAAGGTTTATCCGGCATTTTTCCTTTTCCTGCTGCCATTTCCGCTTTTCCAGTGCATATTTTTGAATTTGAATCCTCAATTCAGACTGAAGCAGCATTTTCTGTTCCCGTAGCCCGGCAAGCTGTTTCTTTTCATATTCGGAACAGAGGCTGGCAAGGATAGCGCCTTTACGAAAATTCCGGCGTGGAGCAAGAAAATTTACTATCCCGTCCTCAGCAAAAGATACGCGCAGCGTTTCGGCAGGCTCAAGCCTGCCCTTTGCCGTAGCGTAAAAGTTCATCGGTACCAGAGTAATGAAAAGTACCGCCAAAACGAGCAGAAGCGTAAAGCTTATGATTAAAATCCAGCCGAATTTAAAAATATTCATAGCGTTTCCTTTTTGAGACCGTTTAATTTCCCGATATCATTCCAGCCATACGTCAATAGAATTAAATCCTTGCCACCGATCAATACTTTCTGTTCCCGGATTATTTGACCGCCAAGTTTTTCATAAAACAGTCTGGAATCGTTTTCCGCCAAAACTCCCAGGCGGAGGCTTGGGATATCCAAATTCAAAAGAGCTTCCGTAAAGAACGCTATCAACCTGCTTCCGATTCCAAACCGTTGATATTTTCGCAGGAGATAAATTCCGCCCAGCTCGGCTTTATAGCGGTCTTGAGGGTGTTTCAGGACACCGCCGGAAACGAAACCAATGATTTTACCGCTTTCATCGGCCGCGACAAATATCAGGAGCTTTTCATAAAGATCATTGGATTGCGCAGAAAAAATCTTTTTCCACATATTAAAACGCTTTTCATAGCTGATGCCGTTCAAATAATTATCCGGCATGATTCCTTTGTAGGCGCTCCGCCAGCTTTCCCAATGAACTTCCGCTATTCCGGCTGCGTCACCGGGAGCCGCGGTTCTTATTATTATTTCCATTAGCCGTCATTCCCTGTTTTCGCCGGTTTGGAATCACTTTCCGAATCGTTATCATTCCAGACCGGAATTATGCTTTTTGCTTTTTCCATTTGTTTGGTGTACATCTCATAATACCGGCCCCGAGCCTCCAGCAGTTCCTCATGCCGCCCCTGTTCGACGACCTTGCCTTTATCGATGACAATAATATTATCCGCGTCCATGATGGTGGAAAGCCGGTGCGCGATCACAATCGAAGTGCGCCCTTTGAAAATGTGTTTGAGCGCGTTCTGGATCAGGCTTTCACTTTCCGAATCAAGATTGCTGGTGGCTTCGTCGAGGATCAGCAACTGCGGATTGGCGATGATCGCGCGGGCCAGCGCAATGCGCTGTTTCTGGCCGCCGGAAAGTTTAACGCCGCGTTCACCGATAATCGTATCGTATTTATCCTGGAGTTCCTCAATGAATTCGGCGCAATGTGCTACTTTCGCGGCATTCTCGACTTCCTCCTGAGTCGCATCTTTCTTGCCGAAGATGATGTTTTCCCGTACCGTGCCGTCAAAAAGGAAAACATCCTGCAGTACCAGGCTCATCAGTCTGCGGTAACTGGAAAGTTTTATGTTCCTGATATTCAGTTCGTCAAGAATTATTTTCCCCTCGCTGACATCGTAAAAGCGCAGAACCAAATTGGTCAGGGTGGTTTTGCCGCCGCCGCTCGGGCCGACCAGGGCCGTAACTTTGCCCTTGGGAATGAAAAGATCGACGTT
>JAQUOK010000613.1 GCA_028717165.1 Victivallaceae bacterium
GCCCTTCAAAACTTTATAGTTCCGTGTCGGCTATGGCATGGAATGCCATGCCTCCCAAGATAAAAGGTGATGGTCTTTTAAATGATAATGCAGGCGGACTGATCGTTAAGAAAATCACATGGGCTGACGGTTTAGAGTCTGAAGAGGCAATCGATTTAACAACTGGAACGTCCGATATTGTTCGACCGCCATTTTTACAGGTCGAAGATATTTTCAAGCATCTTGATTGTCTGAGAGGTGATTGGGCTAATGCAGATTTCTCTTATCTCCGTAAAATCAGAAAGTCCGTTGGTGATAATGCAGCATTATCAGGAACTGCAATTGATCCCGTTTCTGCTGTCGGCTGGTATCTTGGGATTGAATCTCTTATGTATCTGTTTTTTGCTAAACCTGAAATATTAAAAAAGCTCTGTGATGAGTTCTGTGATATTTGTCTGGAAACAAGCGTAGCTATGATTGAAAACGGAATGGACTTGATTCGTTTGGGAGCAGCGACCGCATGTTTGTTTTCTCCGGATATATTTCTTGAATTCTGCGCGCCATATCAACGCCGAATCTGTGATGCTGTACGTGACGCTGGCGGCTTGACTCATTTGCATATGTGCGGCAACGTAAAAAATCTATTGAAACCTGTATTAAAATCAAAAGCTGATATTCTGGAGACAATTACTCCTCCCCCTCTTGGTGATACAACCATGTCTGATGCAAAAAAAACGATTGGCAGAAAAATATGTGTCAAAGGCAATTTGAATCCAATCGGGGCATTAAAGGATGGTACGCCAGAAGAAGCTTTGCAAGAAGCAAAAGAATGCTTGCGGGAAGGGATGAAAGGAGGGGCTTTTATTTTTTCTGTTGCTGATAATCTGGCGCCCGGCACGCCTGAAGAAAATATTGCGGTCATTGCAGAATATATTACTTCATTATAAGCTCAAAAACACCATGGCCCAACGCCGTTTCAAGTCAATTTATTTTACAGAAAGAGGTGACATATCAGTAAACGTGAGTTGACCGGACATTTACTTTTAAAATTCATTCGCCGTTTAATTTCATGTTGCCGGTTTGGGGAGCTATTGCCACATTCAGACAGAATGAACGCAGCGCGAGTTCTTCATTTACGTTGAATTTGAGATCATAGAGCAACTTGTCTACGGCCCGGAGAGATTGAAACGCTTCCTTTTCGTTGATGTTTCCCGGGATATCCAGGCCGTTGAATATTTCCGGATTCGCCAGCTTTGCCGCCGGAGCGCCGCAGCTTAACAGATAAGTCTGTGCAAACCAGGTATGCATCGCTGAAATAAAATAATTGCGTTCGCGGATATATTCGCCGGAAACTTCGGCATCAAACTGTTCCAGTATGCGTTTGCGCACCGGCGGCTCCAACTCTTCCGCATACTTGAGTTTTTCTTCCCATTTCGCTTCTACGCGTTCGGAAGCCGAGCTCTTGAGATTCTGGGTGATTGAAATGATTCCGGAAGCGCAGTCTTCGGTTCGTACCATGTTGTTTCGAGCCCTGAACTGCAGTTCCGCGAGCGCGGCGAACAATTCGCGGGCGTTTTCGAAATCAAATTCGCAATGGTTGCCCAGAAGCAGCAGGGTCTGGCAGCGGGAACGGGTTGTCGGAAGCAGCGTGGACGGATTGCCGGTAGCCAGGATGAACAGCGAATCGCGCGGCGGTTCCTCAAGGGTTTTCAGGAAAGCGTTCTGGGCCTGGGAATTCATTCGGTCGCAATCATAGATAATGCCGATTTTTTTCCCGGCATCGGCGATGCTGGTAAAGTAAAACTGTTCTTCGAACCAGCGGACGGTATTGGCTTCCGGATTTTTGTTGTCCCCGACCCTGATCTGCCAGGCTTTGCCGACCGGAGACAGGGTGTAAAGTTCGGCGTAGGTCTGTTCGCGCAGCTGGCGGCAGGTTTTGCATTCGGAACACGGAATGCCGTTTTCATCTTTGTTCGGGCAGATGACGATCTGGGCGATGACCGAGGAAAATTCCCGGCGGATTTCGGGAGTGTCGCCGTGCAGCAGATAGGCGTGCGCCAGCTTGCCGGTCCGGGCGGCGTTTATCAGGCTGTTAACGATGAGCGGGAATTTTTCGTAATATTTGCTAAATAACATGTTTTACCAACTCCACTATTTGCCGGTGAATTTCTTCGGGCGTACCGGTGGCGTCCACTATTTTTACGCGTTCGGGTTCGTGCCGGGCGATTGCCAGGAAACCGTTGCGGACGGCAAGGTGGAAATCAAGGTTTTCCAGCTCGAAACGGTCGTGTATATTCCGGGTTTCCTCCCTT
Source organism: Victivallaceae bacterium (assembly GCA_028717165.1). Lineage (GTDB taxonomy): Bacteria > Verrucomicrobiota > Lentisphaeria > Victivallales > Victivallaceae > JAHOYW01. The sequence continues at coordinate 2,292 of JAQUOK010000613.1, forward strand.
GAAACGGTACGTTTGAAGCCGTCTTCCGGCGACAGATCCAGCAAAATGGTCAAGTCCGGTTTGCAGTCGCCCGCGACAAAGTCATTCAGCAGTTTGACCTTTTGCAGGTCCATACCGCGCGCGCAGCCCTGATAGGCGGTGCTGGAATCGTAAAAGCGGTCGCAGATAACCACTGCGCCGCGTTTGACGGCGGGTTTGATCAGATAGCGCACATGCTGGGCGCGGGCAGCTTCGATCAGCAGCAGTTCGCTGGCGTCGAACAACGGTTCCTTGCTGTCGTGATGTTTGATCACTTCGCGGAGTTGTTCGGCGATGGGCGTGCCGCCGGGCTCGCGGGTGGTCAGGCACTCGCGTCCGAGTCCGCTGATATAGTTTTTCAGCAGGCGCATTTGCGTGCTTTTTCCGGCGCCTTCGGGACCTTCAAATGTTATAAAGCAGCCTTTCATATTATATGGGCCTTTTCAATTCCGGATTTTGTCATATTTATAAATAGCGCCATTTGCGAATTTCGCAAAGTGCGGTAAGTTTTAATACTGATATTTTTTTAAATTATGTTAAAGCGCAAAAATATTTATAACCTGAACATTGTGCGTTTGCGCCCGA
>JAQUOK010000614.1 GCA_028717165.1 Victivallaceae bacterium
TCGGAAATGGAATGCTGCTCGACTTTCTGGCCATCGCTTTCCGCCGATTTCGGCCCGGAAGCGTTGTCTTTGATTTTCTGTTCAAGTTCGCTCATTGCAAAAATCCTCTATTATTTGAATTCTCATTCCTATCCAGCGGGCGCAGTTCACCGTGAAAGCATTGCCGCAGGCTTTGTAGCGGGGAGTATCGGGACATTCTTCGGCCGGTTTGCCGTTCCATTCGATTTGGGTATGGCCGTCGGGAAATCCCATCAGCCTTTCACATTCAACAGGCATCAACCGCCTGACCGTGGAACAATAGGATACGGCGTGTTCCGCCTGGCTCCGTAAAGTCATGGCGACGTCTTTGGAATAATCCCGCGCCGCGTCGTTCTTCACGAAACTGCACACGCCATGCGGCGCGGCCGCATCCAGCGTATATTGCAGTTCTTCCTGAATCCCGATACCGTTGCCGCCGTTTTTCGCTTTGCGGTTGATGATGGTCTCGGCAATCCCGTAACTTTTCTCACACACCACCGTGGTTGGTTCCGCGCCGTTGACCTTGACCGTGCCGGATGCTTTGTCTTCCCGCCAGAACCCCTGGCCGCTTTCCCGGCAGATTATCGTCTGGTCATTTTGCGCCTGAAGCGTATGGGAAATATCAGTTCCGACCAGTGCGCCTTTCCCTCCACCACATTTTCCCTCCCTCATTCTGACGCTGTTACAGATAATGGGAGCTTCATGGTTACAGTTCAGCGTCGGTGATTTACCCTCGCAAATTTCCGCATTGCCCTGACCGTGCGCCGCGCATAACGCATTCAAGGGCCTGCCGTGTTCATCGACGAAGGTGTGCTGCTGTTCTTTGCCGCTGACTCCTCCAGGGCTTGCCGTAAGATTGCGGGCAATTCCCGCCCCCGTTTGGCGCTGCGGCGGAGTATCCCCTGACAGGCGGCCGGGCTCAAAAAGTACCGTTGCGGCACGTTCCCAGCTTCCAGCACTTCCGATAAGGAAGATACGCCTTCGTCTCTGAGGCACAGCCCTTGGATATTGTTCCACTCGCACAAATTGTGCGTCCAGAGTTCGCCACGCCAGTCCGTATCCGCCGGGCGCCGGGGTGACGATTCCGGAGTTTTTCCAGCCTCTGATGACATCGCCGTTTTTCTTTCTTCCGAGTACAGGAACTTCAACTTTCCAACCGCAGAAAGCTGATAATATTTCAGCGAAGGCCCGGCCTTTTCCTTGTGACAAAATCCCAAGCACGTTCTCAAGGCAAAACCACCTGGTTTTGAGGCGATGAGCCAGGCGAGCAAACTCAAGCGCGAGGTTCCCGCGTGGATCGTCAAGTCCTTTTCTAAGCCCCGCACAGGAATACGATTGACAAGGGGGGCCCCCGACAAGCAAGTCGATTTCTCCGTCATAATCCTCCTTTTCTATTTTTGTGAAGTCTCCCAAGTTCGGGATAATTCCGTCCTCCGGGAAAGTTTCGATTTTCTTTTGCCACAGCTCGCGCTGTTTGCGTTCTTTTTCCGTATCCGCATCGTCCGGTTCCAGTATGCGCTTCGGCTTCGTAGCCCCGAACTTCTGCATCAGCACCGCGCAAGGGAACGGCTCGACTTCGGCGAAAAACGCCGGCTTCCAGCCTAACGGCTCCCAGGCAAGGGTCGCCGCCTCTACTCCACTGCATATGCTTCCGTACCGCATTATTTCAGCTTCCCCTTTTTCTTTCTCATTCTGATAATGCCGTCGGCGAGAATGGATGCGACTTCCTGTAACGGTGAATTAGTCTGTGTTTCTTTTTGCATAGAGCCTCCTTTGAGATTTCGGCAGGGACTGCCTTTCCACTCTATACATACGGAACGGGAGCGAATTTTGACCCCCTTAAACTGGGGATGGAAGCGTCTTTAATGAAAATTTCTTGCGGGGAACAGGTTAAAAGACGGATTTACAGCATTTTCCGGGGAGTCGACGGACTCAATATTTTGCGCCGGCCGGACATTGCCGGATTGAATTGGCCACGCTGATAAGAACCCAGATCGATCCGCTTGCGCGGCCGGAGCGGTTTTCCCGCGTTCCCGAATTCCGGCAGCGCCCCTCCCAGCATCGAAGCCGTGACCGCGCAGCCGACCAAGCAGTCGAGCCAGTGATTATCGCTGGCGTCCGGGCGAATTTTCCATTCATCGACCTTGCGGCCATGGCCTTCGGTACGGACCCGGTACTCGGCGGTCAGGTGTTCGGCCAGAAGCTGATGGATAGTCGGCTGATTCCCGAATAAGGACAGGCAGCCCTTATCACCCATGGCCACCGCGAACCGGGCGTGGATGAAACTTTTCCAGTAATTGGCGTCGAACAGCGCATGGCGTACAGCCCGTTTGCCCCGGACGTTCGGGATCATCCAGTTATGCCCGACCCGGTCGCCGGGCTGTTTGCGATATTCATTCATCGGCTTGGAACCGGCCCCGATGTAACGTCCGTGGCTCGGCAGCAATACCGCCGCGTGTGTGTTCTGGCGGCAGAACTGATATATGACATCTGTAGTCTGGCCCCAGTTGGCGTCGATCAGGCAGCGGTCCACTTTCATCATCGCCCCGTCGTCGCGCGGCCATTCCCGGCTCAAAAGTTCATCGGTCAGCGCCTCCAGTCCGGCATATACCGAACCTTCCAGCCCGGAACCCGGAGCGGCGTCCTGCAAAGTGGGATGAGCGTCCCGCAGCAGAAAATATTTGCGGTTCTGTTCCGGATAGACCCCATAATCCACCACATATCCCGAAAAACACTCCTCCCAGGCGGCGACCCGGTAATACAGCAGCTCTTTCTGGACGTCGATGAACAAGGTCAGGAACGTTGCCCCGACCGGGATTTCACCGCGTTTCATATTGTTCAGCTTGGCGGCGATCTCCCCGGCAGACATA
>JAQUOK010000615.1 GCA_028717165.1 Victivallaceae bacterium
CTGCGGGCCGTGCAGATCGCAGGCGATCCCGGCCATTGCGCCGGGAGCCGTGGGCAGAGTACAGACAAACAAATTGCCGCGCCCGATTGTTCTGCCGTGTGCGGCGTAATCCTTGAAATAATTCAGGTTCGCGCTTTGGCAGCAGTCCTGATTGGCGGCGATAACGGCAATATCCCGCCGCCGTTCGCCCGGGGCGATATCTGCGTCATACAGAGCCAGCGCGACGCTGAAAACCGTTTTCTTGCTTTCTTCCGAAGCTCTCCCGAAGTTCTCTATTTTTTCTCTCAGGATACCGGCGTCTATAAAGTCGTCGTACAATCTTCCCCAACCGTTTATTTGGCTGGAAAAGCGCCTGTTGCCGTCCAAAATATTTTCCGAATCTATTTTACCGGAACCAAGATATATCATCACAATCCTGTTGTTCTGTTTTCAATTACCAACGCCGCGTTTATGCCGCCGAAACCGGCGTTTATCGATAATATCCGCCCGCGTGCCGGCGGCCGGACCTCCGGCGATAAAAATTTTTCCGCCCCCGGCATCGGGTTGCGCAGATTGCCCTGCGGCGGCACCTGTCGCGTTTCCAGAATTTTCAGGGCCAGTCCGGCCTGAATAATTCCCGCCGCGCCCAAAGTATGGCCCGTCCCGAACTTGCTTGAAAACATCGGTTTTCCGCTTTTGCTGAAAACTGTGTCCAGGGCCGCGATTTCCATTTCGTCATTGTATAAAGTCCCGGTTCCATGTGCCATGATCGCGCCGATATCATCAGGGTTCGCTGTCGCTTTGCGCAAAGCTTTGCGGATCGCTTCCGCCAGGTAAAAACCGCTTTCATCCGGTTTCGTCATGTGCCGCGCGTCGCAGGTATTTCCCCAGCCCGTCAGGCGGGCGCGAACCGGCAGGCCGCGTTTTTCCGCTTCGTCCGCGGACATCAGAACCGCAATTCCGGCAGCTTCCCCCACGGTCAGGCCGGAACGGTCCCGGTCAAAGGGCATGGCGGCTTCCGGGCTCATCGCCCCCAGCGCCGAAAAACCGGAAAAAACAAATTCGCTGACGCCATCGACCGCCGCAACCAGCGCACAGGGAATTTCCCCGGACTCTATCATTGCCGCCGCCCGCGCTAAAGCGAGAGTTGCCGAAGCACAGGCCGCGCTGACCAGTCTGCCGCTTTTCAAATTCCAGAGTTTCAGGCATTTTTCCAGAAACGCGAGCTGATGGGCCGCACCGCCGTCGTTGCCGCCGGACAAAACCATTTCCTCCAGCAGGTCTATTTCTCCCACGGTCGTCGCCAGGAACAGACAGGCGTCTTCCGGAATATCACTTTGCAAACGCTTCAGCATCTGCAGGGCCAGAGATTCGCCGTCATGGTAGCGCAGGCCGGGTACGAGCGCCGCCTGGCCGGAAATAAAATTTTCCGTCGGGAAACGTTTTATTCCGGAAACCGCCGGTTTTGCCGCCAGCATCCCGTCCCAGCATTTGTTCAGGCCGTCGCCGTAAGCAGTAAGCAGATCAAAACCTGTAATCACTGTTTTTTTAACGGTCATAGAAGTCCCCGTTCCGCCAGCGTTCCTGCATGCGCGCTATCAGATCGGGCATCAGCCAATGCGCCTCCCGGGTTTCCATATCAATAAACAACTGCACGGTATAACCGGTGCATACGCATTCCCCGGCTTCGTTCCTGATGCTGTATTCCGTATTCAGACGCGCCGCCTCCGTCCAGATGAATGAAGCCGTTACATAAAAAAGTTCGTCCAGCTTCAGAGGCGCATGGTAATCTATATGCAGCTGTGCGATCGGTGCGCCGATCCCCGCCTCAAAATAAGCGCCGTAAGTCAAACCGCATTTCCGGCCGAGTTCGTTGGCGGCCTCCTCGAAAAAAGCGGCGTAACGCCCATGCCAGCTTATCGCCAAAGCATCGACGTCGCTGAACAGCACCCGGCGTTCAATGGTCGCGCTTATCGGCGCCGGGGCGTTTTCCTCTCTGTCAAAATAAATTTTCTTTCGCCGCTGTTTCATTTTTTGTTTCCTGCATTTATTTGCTTTTTCAGAATGTCGTTACGCCCCCGGGGACAGGGGCGGCTACATCTTTTTCGTAATATTCGTGGCTTTAGCCACGGCTGTCCTCAGCCGTACTGACGTATTTGAACTCAGTTTTGCTTATCGATACGTTCTTATCGCCTTTGAAAACCTTGCAGTTGGCAATCACTTTATCAGCGTTTTCGTCTATTTTTATTTTGAATTTTATCAATTCATCGGGCTGAATCACATTCAGGAATTTTACCGACATGACTTTTTCCAGCTTAAGTTTTTTGCCCAGGACTTTTTCCAGCAGAATCCCGGCAGCCTCAAGCAGGCACACTCCGGGAACGATCGCTCTGTCCGGGAAATGCCCCTTGAAACCGGCGAATTCCGGGGGGAAAACCGCTTCCCCGCAAATTGTCCCGTTTTTTTCCCGGCCGGGGTTTTTTATCGACGAACTTATTTCTTCATATATATTCATCAGCGTTCCTTTGGCGTTATCTCTTTCTGGCGGACTTCCAGATAATAATCGTGTTTTTCATTACGGTAAAAAATTTCGTACGGAATCAAACGTTTCCCAACTTTCCTGTACCGGTAATAACTGACCTGCCGGCATAAAATATTATCATTGAATGCCTGCTTTTTCAACAAAACTAAAGGCGAACCGCCGAAATAATATTTCACAACCTTGGATTTGCCCGGCGAAACGGTAAAAATAATTTCCTTTTCGTTTCTCTCGAGCAAATACGGTTTTTGCGGGATTTTGTCGAAATATATTCTGCTGATATCCCTGATCATGGCGTCCGCGAAATCGTCAGGGCGTTTCAATTTCAAATTCATGGCTGAATAAAGCAGTTTTGCCCGCTGCG
>JAQUOK010000616.1 GCA_028717165.1 Victivallaceae bacterium
GAAAGGCAACCGATGTCCTGGAAAAATCAGCACAGCGCATTTTTCCAGGACGCTGAGCGTGCGAGCTGCACGAAAAACCATGTATGCCGACTTTTGTCGGTGTCGTCTAAGGCATAAATATGTAAGAAAATGGGATGAATGGACTTACTCAAGCGCGAAGCAGTTTTTGGATGAAGCCGGGCGCGAAGAAGCTCTGAAAATATGGCAACAATATCCGTTACTTGATTATGGAAAAGGCCGGGATGATTAAATCGTTTCAGGATTCCGCCTGAAGGCGGGACTACGAACAAAGGAGATTCCGCCTGAAGGCGGGACTACAAACAAATGAAAGATAAAATACGAATAGTGGTTACGGATTCCGGTACGGGCGGTTTGAAGTTCTGCGCGGAACTCGCGGGGTATTTAAAGCGAAAAGGCGGCTGCCATGAAGCCGAACTTATATTCTTTAACTGCCGGCCCGCCGACGGCTGGGGGTATCAGCGTCTCGGAACTGATGCGGAACGCGCTGAAATTTTCTCCCGCGCGCTGTTCGCGGTGAATGAAAATTATTCCCCGGATATGATCGTGATTGCCTGCAACACTTTGTCTTCCGTTTACGACCATACGGACTTTGCTAAATCTGCCCAAGTCCCGGTGATCGGCATTATCGACTCCGGAACGCGCTGCGCCGCAAAACTGCTGAACTCAGATGCGGAACTTGTCATGCTGATGTTCGCCACCCCGGTTACAGTTGGCGCCGGAATTCACAAACACCTGCTTGTTGAATCCGGCATCCGGCACGAACGCCTGTCATACCAGGAATGTCCGGGGCTGCCGGAAATCATTGTAAACGGCGATAAAACTGAAATTGCAGGCCGTATCGCTTATTTTATGGATAAGGCCGCCGGTTGTTTGCAAGGGAAAAAGTTTGCGGTTTCCCTGTTCTGCACGCACTTTTCCTATGCGGTTGAATCTTTCCGGGCCGCCGCCGCCGGGTATTCCGGCTTCAACGGGGAAATCATCAATCCGGACGCTGCGCTGCTCGAACAGGTCGCCGGATATCTTAAGCTTGAACCGGCAGTATCAGATTCAGGCGGCGTAAACGTGAAAGTCGTAACTAAAACGCGGCATTCGGAACAGGTAAAAAAACGCTAATTCCGTTTCTGGAAGGAATTTCCCCGGAAACGGCTCACGCATTGCGGAATGATATTCATATACCGGAGTTTTTCAGCAGTTAATTCGGGAGTGCTGGCATGGTTGAATTATCAAATTTTTGGTTTGCGCTGTCGCTGACGGCCCTTGCCGGGCTTTCCACCGGTATCGGAAGCCTGATTGCCCTGTATGCGAAAAGGACAAATACAAGTTTCCTGTCCATATCCCTGGGATTTTCAGCCGGAGTGATGATCTATATTTCTTTTGTGGAACTTTTTTCTGAAGCGAGGAAGATACTTTCCGGTAATTTCGGCGGCAGCGGTGAATGGACGGCGACGCTTATGTTTTTTGCCGGGTTCGCCGTATTCGCCCTGATAGACAAACTGATACCGAACTATGAAAATCCGCACGAAATGCACAAAGTCGAGGAAATGCGGGACGCAAAAGAAGCCGACCGGTTCAGGCATTTATACCGGGTCGGGGTGTTAATGGTAATCGCGATAGGGATTCATAATTTTCCCGAAGGCATGGTTACCTTTTTGAGCTCCATGGCCGACAGCAGGCTGGGCATAGCCGTAGCGGTCGCGGTAGCGATCCACAATATTCCGGAAGGGATTGCGGTTTCAGTCCCGATATTCTATGCTACCGGCAGCCGGAAAAAGGCTTTTATCTATTCTTTTCTTTCCGGGCTTTCGGAACCGGCGGGCGGAATCCTGGGATACTTTCTGCTGAAACCTTTTATCAGCGACGCCGTGATCGGCATGACCTTTGCCGGAATTGCGGGAATGATGGTTTTCATTTCCTTCGACAGTCTGCTGCCCTCGGCCGAAAAATACGGCAGACACCACCTGGCTATCCTGGGACTGGTTCTTGGCATGGTCGTTATGGCCGCCAGTCTGCTGCTTTCCAGGTAATCCGTTATGTGCTACTTGTTAAGTGTTACGAAAGAAACATTGATAAATCGGAAAAGATGTAGCTGAACGCCCCTGTCTGCAGAGGCGCGTATCTTAGCAAATCCAATATTTATTATTCAGACGAACCCTTGGCTGCTTTTATGAAGTCGTTGAACAGCGGGTGCGGCTCCAGCGGCCGGGATTTGAATTCCGGGTGGAACTGGCAGGCCACAAACCACGGATGAGTCGTCAATTCAACCATTTCAACCAGCGTTCCGTCCGGCGAAGTGCCGACTATTTTCAATCCTTCCGCCTCAACCGCTTCGCGGTAAGCGTTGTTGAACTCGTAACGGTGCCGGTGTCTTTCCGAAATCTCGGAAGAATTATATGCTTTGGCGGCGTTGGTACCGGGAATGAGCTTGCAGGGATAAGCGCCCAGGCGCATTGTTCCGCCTTTGTCGGTGATATTCCGTTGTGAAAACATTAAGTCAATTACCGGATGAGTGGAGTCTTCATCGAATTCCGTACTGTTGGCGTCTTCATAGCCGAGGACATGGCGGGCGAATTCGATCACGGCGCACTGCATGCCCAGACAGATACCGAGAAACGGTATGTTGTTTTCACGGGCGTATTTTATGGCTTTGAGTTTACCGGGAATACCGCGGTCGCCGAAACCGCCGGGAACAAGGATGCCGTCAGCTCCGCTTATAAGTTCGAGATCATCCGCGGCATCCAGTTCCTCAGCCTCAACCATGAGGGTATTTATTTTGACGTCATTACTGATGCCGGCGTGGTCGAGCGCCTCGTAAATGCTTTTATAAGCGTCCCGCAGACTGATATATTTGCCGACTACCG
>JAQUOK010000617.1 GCA_028717165.1 Victivallaceae bacterium
CAAACAGCTGGAACTGTTCGAAAACGGAGTTCTGGCCAACTGCCGCGAAATGGGCGATTATCTCGGCGCCGGGCTGCGCGAAATGGCGAAAACCTACCCGGAAATCGGTGACGTCCGTCAGGTCGGAATGCACATCGGCGTCGAACTGGTAGATGATCCGGAAAGTAAAAATCCGCTGGAAAAGGAAGCCGGGGAAATCCGGATGGCGGGATTCCGCAACGGCCTGATCCTGGGAATCGGCGGAGTCCGTAAAAATGTCCTCAAAGTTAAACCGCCGCTGATCATAAACAAGAAAGAATGTGAGGAAGTACTGGAGAAATTCGATGCTTCCATGCGGGGTATCCTGCGTAAATAGTCGAGGTGTTCTTATGTTGAATTTATCTCTCAAGGGCCGCCGTACTTTAGTGATCGGCGGCGCCCGCGGCATCGGCGCGGAAATTGTCCGGATGGCTGCCGATTGCGGCAGCGATGTCGCCTGGACCTGTCTGGATACGGAATCGGATCGTGCCGGCAGCGCGGCCCTGGAAACCGGACTGGCGGATTTGGGAATACGGGTTTTTCACCGTGCCGCCGATTGTACTGACGAAGCGGGTTCGAAAAAGTTTTTTGCGGAACTTGAGGATGAGTGGGGAGGTTTGGACTGTCTGGTTTACAGCGCCGGATTCACCTGCCCGATGCCCTTTGAAACAATAGATTTCGCTTCGTGGAAACGGGTCGTCGATATTAATCTGAACGGAGCTTTTCTGGCAGTCAGGCTGGCTGTCCCGCTGATGAAAAAACAGAATTCCGGTTCTATCGTCCTGATCGGTTCGGCGGCAATTGTTGCCGGCGGCGGGGGACGCGCCGATTATGCCTCGGCCAAAGCGGGGCTGGAAGGCCTGAACCGGGCAATTACCAGGGAATTTGCGCCGTTCGGGATTCGCTGCAATCTGGTTCATCCCTCGCTGATTGAAACCGATCTGCTGAAACAGCGCCATCCCGATGCCGAAAAACGCCGAAGCCTGGCATCTGAAGTTCCGCTTCGCCGCCTGGGACAACCGGAAGATATAGCCGCCGTGACGCTGTTCCTGCTTTCGGATCTGGCTTCCTACATTACCGCCCAGTCGATTTATATTGACGGCGGACGTACCTTTTGCAAATAAATACCACAGAAAATAAATTCAATGCTTCAGAAACGCTGTCCGGCACAGCTCCCTGGCCTCTTCAAGCCAGCGCGCGCGCTGCTCTTCACTGCTCGTTACGATAACCGAAAACAATTTGCGATGAAAATCATTAACGCCGCAAAGCCCGAAGATACAGCGCCGCCATATGGCGTCAAGGGGATCGCCGAATATTTCCGTTTCCCTTGCCGGCGGAGTGTTTCCGGTATTGAAGACGACTGCGGCGGAGGCTTTCAATAAACCGGTCGGCGCCCCTTCGCCGTCGTCGCCTTCTTCAAAACGGTAGGCGGTGCCGGGACGGATTACCCGGTCAATCCAGCCTTTCAGTACCGCCGGAGGCTGTCCCCACCAGTTCGGATGAACAACGACGATCCCGTCGGCTTCAACAAGTTCCTTACAGTACTTTTCCACTATCGCTGCGACTTTTCCGGTTGCGGGGATTTCTTCGGCGGGAAGCAGCGGCGGAAAATTTTCTTCATACAGATCATGAAATATAACTTCACAGCCCAATTCGAGCAAGCCATCCCGGACGGTTCGCGCTATAGCATGGTTAAAGCTTTTGGAGTCCGGATGTCCGAGAATAATAAGTATTTTCACTGTTTGTCCCTTGGGTTATAATTCATAGTTTCATAAAGTAATCGTGAGAACATAAGTCTTCAAACCGCTTTTTGTTTTCAAACTCAAAAACAAAGTAAAAAACCGAGCTCAAAGAGCCCGGCATTAAAAAAACTCCCCATAAGGGAGAGAGGTTAATGACATTTCAGAGTTTAACTGTCGTGCAACGTTATCTACGTCCCTGGGGACAGGGGCGGCTACGCCTTTTCCGATTTTATCAATATTTCTTTCGTAACACGCAACACGTAACACGTTCATTTGGTTCCGGCTATGCTGGTTTGGGATGGCTCAAATAAATTATTCATGTCGCGTGCAAATTTTTTAGTAGTAATCATATTAACCGCAGGTAAAACTTTTAAAATTATTTCATTCCTAATTTTGTCCTAACATAATTTTAACATTTTCGCTCTAAATTTATTACAAACACCCGATAACGGGCAAAAAATAATAAATAAAAGGGTAGAAGTATGAAAAGAATGTTAATTGCAGGACTGGCCGCTGCCGCAGCAACAGGTTCACTGTCGGTTTCGGCGGCGACATTGAACGGGGCGGGAGCTTCCTTTCCGGCTCCGGTGTATCGGATATGGACTTACAACTACAAACAGGCATCCGGGGTCAGGGTGAATTATCAGTCAGTCGGTTCCGGTGCGGGCATCAACCAGATAAAATCGGAAACCGTTGATTTCGGGGCTTCCGATAAACCTCTTGAGAAAGCTGAACTTGACAAGGCCGGTTTAATTCAGTTCCCGATGCTGATGGGCGGCGTGGTCGTCGTGGTTAACGTTCCCGGCGTAGAAAACAACCAGTTGAAACTCGACGGCAGGACGCTCGCGGATATTTTCGGCGGCAAGGTCAAGAAGTGGAACGACCCGGCGATTGCGGAACTCAACCCCGGAACCCAACTGCCGGCAATGCCGGTTACCGTCGTTCACCGTTCCGACGGTTCAGGTACCACCTGGATTTTCACTACTTACCTGAGCCAGGTGTCTCCTGAAGGTGTCCGTAAAATCCTTAAAGAGAAAGAACTCGAACACCCATCCCGCCGGAGCGGGACTACTCCAGAAAATTCATTTAAGAAAGAACATAATTGAGGTGTCCGTAAA
>JAQUOK010000618.1 GCA_028717165.1 Victivallaceae bacterium
GTTGAAGGTTCGCACGGCGGCTCCGATCCGGCGATAGTTTCCACTTTCGTTAATTTCGTTAAGCACGGCGTCAAGACCAATACTTCACCGGTAGCGGCCCGTAATTCCGTCGCGACCGGAGTGCTGGGGCATGAATCCATGCGGAAAGGCAATGTCCCGCTGGATATTCCCGAACTGCCGGACTACTTGCTTGAATACTTTGCGAACGGACAGAAAAAATAATTCAAACGCATTCCTTTTGCGGCCCGGAGGGACTCTTATTGGTTTCTCCGGGCTTTTTCATTTTAAAAAACGGCTTTTTCTTGCATTTATTCTTAGGCATGGTAAATTCTGATCAACACACTTTTATTTTTTCACAGGTTTTTAGTTTGGAGACCTTTTATGTGCGGTATTGCGGGGATTATCAATAATTCGGACGAAAGGGGTGAAGAGTTAATTCATACAATGACTGATGCCATCTGGTATCGCGGCCCCGATGATTCAGGTTATTTTATTGACGAAAACGTCGCACTGGGGCATCGCCGGCTTGCGGTTATCGACCTTGACAACGGCCATCAGCCGATGTTCAATGCGGATAAATCGCTGGTAATCGTTTTCAACGGGGAAATATATAACCATGTTCAATTGCGCAAAGAGCTTGAGAAAGAAGGCTATCAGTTCAATACGCACTGCGATACCGAAGTAATCATTCAGCTTTACGCGAAATACGGCAAAGACTGCGTTAAGAGACTCAACGGCATGTTTGCGTTCTGTATTTATGACATTAAACAGAAAAAACTGCTGCTGGCACGGGACCGCATGGGGCAGAAGCCGTTGTGTTATTACCATAAGGGCAAACAATTAATATTCTGCAGTGTCCTCAGGGGCCTGAAACAAAATCCAGACGTTCCGCGGGAATACAATTATCAGGGTATTCATGATTATCTTTCATTGCAGTATATTCCCAGTCCTTATACCATATATAAAAAAGTGTTCAAGCTTCCGCCGGCGCATCTCATGGAATTTGACATTGTTGCCGGCGCCGTTAAACTCGAATCTTACTGGGGAATCGATTTTTCGCCTGCAGCCAAGACCAATAAACTGACTTTCAGCAATGCCCAGGTGCAGCTCAGGGAACTTATTACGGCGGCTGTCCGGCGTCGGTTGATGGCTGACGTGCCGTACGGGGCTTTTTTGTCCGGCGGCGTGGATTCCAGTATAATCACCGGCATTATGATGAAATTATGCGACCATTCGGTAAAGGCTTTCACGATTGGTTTTAACGAGGAAAGTTATGATGAGCGCGCTTATGCCGAAGAAGTCGTGAAAACTTTCAATGCGGATTCAAAAAATCCTCTTGAATATTACGTCAAGGTAATTAATCCGCAGGATTTTGAGGTTGTCAAGAAGCTGGTCCGGCATTACGGCGAACCTTACAGCGATGCTTCGATGCTGCCGACTTATTATCTCAGCGAATTCACCCGCCAGAATGTGACAGTGGCTTTAAGCGGTGATGGTGCGGACGAGCTTTTTTGCGGTTACGAGCGTTATCTGCTGATGCATTACAGCAAATGTACCGACCTTTTGCCTATGCCTCTGCGCAGGTTTTTCTTCGGACTGCCGGCAAGTCTGATAGGCAACAAGGGAGACCGCACCTTTGCCGGCCGTCTGCACAGGACGCTTCACGCTCTGCTCGTGTCCAAGGATGTCCGTTACATTAACATTATCAGCCGTTTCAGCGAAATGCTGAAGAAATCGCTTTATGGTGAACGTTTCGCAGATTTCAGATTTTATCCGAGCGATGAGGTAATTTCCTCTATTTACAACAGTGCGAGTGCCGAGCAGGATGTCGAAAAGATCATGGAAACGGATTTAGCTTCTTATCTTCCGGGCGATATTCTGACCAAGGTGGATATTGCTTCCATGGCCTGTTCGCTGGAGGTAAGGAATCCTTTCCTTGACCATGAAGTCGTTGAATTTGCCGCATCTTTGCCTTTTAAATTCAAAGTGCGCCGGGTTTCGCCCAAATATGTATTGAAGGAAGCTTTTGCGGATATGTTGCCTCCTGAGGTCATGAAGCGGAGTAAAAGAGGTTTCGGTGTACCTCTGGATAACTGGTTCAGGGGTGCATGGCATGATCAACTGTATGAACATCTGCTTGAGGGGAAACTGGTTAATGACGGGTTTTTCCGGCGGGATGTTATCGAGCAACTGTTATCCGAACATTCCGGCCGCAAAACCGACAACAGTTATCCGTTATGGAGTATGCTTATACTTGAATTGTTCCTTGAACAGGAAGAAGAGCATGCATTAGGATAGTCGTTACTGAAAAATATTTTTAAAGCAACTTTTTTACGAGAAATATAAGAATAAGCTGAAAAGCTTGCAATAAAAAAACGGCGTTTGATAAAATAAGTGACAGAACTCTAATTATTTAAAAGGTTTTTCAGTAACGACAGGATAGACTGCCTGCCGTATAAAAAAGAGAGCAGGTGCTACTCAGCAAGTAGTAAATATAGAACTTTGCAGTTCCGATGGATTAACATTCAGAGATTGACCTGCTCTCTATAGCGAAAATACACTCCGGCGGGGATATATCAAGTTTTCAAAGCAAAAAAATAACCCGAAAAGCTTGTATTTGAGAAGTTGCGGGAATGGACGGGGCTGATTTTTTCCTAATGAGGCGTTACTGAAAAAGTCTATAAAAATACTGCTTATTTCTTCACGGCTCTCCGGCAACAAAATTATACTTTTTTTTTAAGAGAGCTTGATTTTTCCTGAAAGGACTCCATATTTAAAACTCCGACAATCGGCCAGCTTAGCTCAGTTGGTAGAGCAGTTGACTTGTAATCAGCAGGTCGTCGGTTCGATTCCGACAGCTGGCTCCATTTTTTT
>JAQUOK010000619.1 GCA_028717165.1 Victivallaceae bacterium
CCAGATGTGCGGCAGAAAAAAAGGATACCGGTCAGTACAGACGATTCTCGGTTTTAAAATCCTGGCATACAACTCTCCTGCCGGGGCTTTGTTATCTATTACGAATGCCGGATGATCCGGATCGATCCCGGCCATCATTTTCACTATCTCAGCCAAAAAAACGGCCAGTTTTTCATCAGGTGGTCTCTCTTCGGTCAAGCTCCAGGCTAACAGGGTTTTATTGTTCTTATATTTCTCCGCCATATTTTTCCAGAAAGTTTTCACCGTTTCTTTATTTTCATCCAACTGCTTGCCGGCACGAATAAACATCGGGAATCCTCCTCCCTGAAAAAATAATTTTATTCCATGCTTTTCGGCTGCCGCGAGCCACAGGTCGATATCTTTAACCCGGCAGTTCGCAACCATTGCCGCACTCATATGATGATTTTTTAAATCCTTACAGACCCTCTCTACGGCTTCCTTAAGTTCCGCATCGTTTTTATAAGGGCGGCCACACCCATCGAGCTTGAAAGAAAAGCCTATATGGACTCCGTAAGGAAAGATATCCCGCATTTCTTTTCCGCGATCTTCTGCATTAACCGCAACGTACCCCATAATAAAAATAACTATCGTGGCAATTAAGGTACCAAAGTTTATTTCCTTCATTATCCTGCTCATCTTTTAACTCCTTTTAATAAAAAGTGATGATTGACCAAATTAAGTTTACTTGTATTCTTATAATCCATTAGTTTCGCAAAGCAGTTTCTTCAAAAAAAATGTGGCCTGATCCGGAATCTGCTCTGGAAACTCTCAATTTTTTATGCATTCTTCCGTTACTTGGTTTTTGATTCTTCTATTCGCTTACATAAAGAGTGAGCCATTGCTTCGCAACCGTTTTTGACCCAGTCGGGACAACCCTTTGTCGCTATGGCGTCCTCATAACATTTTACGGCTTCTTCTTTTTTACCCATGGTTTTGAGGAGGTTGCCTTTACCATACAAACCGCGGCTTTTCCAGTAACCGGAGACTTTTTTCAAAGCGAGCAGGTTGTCATAGTTGGCAATGGCTTCGTCATTCTTTTTCTGGCTTATAAGTGTTGATGCAAGACAAAGGTACGCTTCGGCCTGGTAACTCGGACGGACATTTTCCATCTTAGCTATTTCAAACATAAGCGTGAAAGTTTTTTCCGCATTTTCCCCCTGCTTTAAGTTATATTGCGACAGTCCAAGGTAATACAGCGCGTCGCTCCTGTAACACTCCGGCCATTTCATGATTGTTTCGGCAGGAAATTTTTCTGTAACCTCTTTATATTTTCCGGTGCTGTACATGAAATCCATTTTCCTGATCATTGCCTGGTACAAATAAGGATTTGCGACCTTTTCAGCCTTCTCGGCAAAAGCGACCGACTCATCATATTTTTTGAGAGCCCTGGCGGAATACCCGGCATGGATATAGCAATTAAATATGTAACCCGGGTTTGAAGTGTTTTCCGCAAGTTTTACAAAAGCGTCCATGGCCTCGGCATATTTTTTTGTACGGAAAAGGTTATAGGCGGCATTCCACTTTTCAGAATAATCTTTCTGGGCGAAAATTGCGCTTGAGCAACTTACAACAAGTAACAGGGTTAACAGCTTTTTAAGCATTTTAATCTCCGTAATCCTTTAGTTTAAAAAAAGTTGTCTCATCCAGAAAAAAACCGTTTTTTTCTGGACCATTCGTTCTTAATTTCAAAAATTTTGTTGTTTTTTGCAATAATACCTCCACTTTTTTGTTTTTGCACAGGTTGATATATATTTACTGTATTTCCTGTTTATTCTTCATGAATTTCTTGAAAACCCCGGATTGATGACGTCCGCTAGCCCGCAACCGCCTTTGAGAATCGCCCGTGGTTCGCTTTCCACGTATGCCTGATCGCTGCCAGCACCAAAAGGGAAAAGGTTTCCTATCGTTACAATGTCCGATCAACCATTGCCAACGCTGCTTAGCTTCGCCTGTCATGAAAAAGTAAATTTGTCAAACAACACGCATTGTTTTCAATGCAGGATGGCTTGCGTCAAAATTTTCAACTTTTCAGTAGTGAATATGTTATTCCGACCCGTTTTCGCGGCCGTTACAATATTTTTCATCGTCTCCCTGCCAACAAGCCGTTCCAGAATTGCTGCCGATATGCCGTTTTTCTCATATTTCGCACGAGTCATTTAACCCGTTTATGCAGCAATTCCGCCTCCGCCGCAGAACCGATGTAAATCAAGCGTCCCGAACCGGGCATAATTGGAACCTGATATTTGCCTTCATTCTTTACAATTTCCTTGCCTGTCAGAATATCATAAACAGCTTTTCCAGTTTCTTCATTGTTTGCAATAGTAAATTCGACTATGGCTGGCTGGGTATAAGCCTCATACCCAATCAAATTACCCACGTCATCAACCTTCAATTCCCGAGGCCATGTCCCGACATTTGCATTATGCAAGACTACGATTTTTCCTTTAAAGGCTGGAAGAGAAAATGCCTCGTTGAAAATGAATTGTTTAGTACCCGTGACAACAGGTGATTGGGGGAGCTTGCTCATTTCGGTAATTATATTTTCATACGGCCTTATTTCTTTTCCAGCCTCATTAAATTCAGCCAATTGAGGATTCGGTATACCTGCCCGACCCGCCAGAGTCATATAAAAAATTTCACGCTTGTCCGTTTCGGCGGTGCTTTTAAATGTAAATTGGGCTTCCTCTTTGCTTGGAGGAGAATAAGACCAGCAGAAAAACAGGCGTGCGCCGCTCATTACGGCTCCCCATGCTGATGCTTTCATGCAATTAGCGGGAAGGCGGTAGTATTTCCATACATTGTATCGCGTACCTTTGTCTGTTGCAAATTTTTTCCATCCGTTCAAGCCTTT
>JAQUOK010000620.1 GCA_028717165.1 Victivallaceae bacterium
GCCGTATCCGGGCCGGAATACTTTATTCGGTTCAGCAGGCTGAAAGTGACGGCAGTACGATTGTCGACGCCAATATTCTGCTGGATAAGGCCCAGGAACTACTGCAGGCCGATGAACAGTTGATTTTCAATATCGCGGCCGAAATGCTGAAGGATGATGAAATTATCGGTTTCCGCGAAACGGTCGCGTTGGCAACTCCGCAGGATTATGTAAACGAGCAGATTATTTGGGGGTTTATTCAAAATGAATTATCTTGAATTTATTGAATCAAAAATTGCATTGTCCGAGAAATCCGGTTTTCACGTGGAACTTGATGAAATTAACCCAGTTGCCAAGCCTCACCAGAAAACAATTATACAGTGGGATATTGCAGGCGGGAAAAGGGCGATATTTGCTAAATTCGGATTAGGGAAAGGCATTATCCAGCTTGAAAGCTGTCGGCTCATAATTGAGAACAAAGGTGGCAGAAGTTTAATTGTCTGCCCGTTGGATGTAATGCTGGAATTTCGCCATGACGCGAAAGAATTGTTGAAGTTCAAACATGATTTAGTATATGTAAGAAACGATGCCGAAATAGCCGCATGCAAAAGCCCGTATATGATCACCAACTATGAACGCGTCAGGGATGGTCAAATAGACGTAAATCAATTTAAGGTTATTTGCCTTGATGAAGCGGCCATTCTTCGCGGTTTCGGAACCAAAACATTTCAAACCTTTTTACCGCTTTTTAAAGATGTCGAATACCGCTTTGTCGCAACCGCAACTCCCAGTCCGAACAGATACAAAGAACTTATTCACTATGCCGGATTTTTAGGAGTTATGGACACTGGTCAGGCCTTAACCAGATTCTTTGAACGGGATTCTACTAAGGCAAGCAATTTGACCCTTATGCCGCACATGGAAAAAGAATTCCGGCTCTGGCTGAATTCCTGGGCGTGTTTTGTCAACAAGCCAAGCGATTTGGGTTTTTCCGATGAAGGATATGACCTTCCCAAATTAAATATTCACTGGCACCGGCTGTCAGCCGATCATACAACTGCCGGCTATGATAAATTCGGGCAGGGCAAATTATTGAGAGACTCTTCAACCTCGCTTCCCGATGCGGCAAAAGAAAAACGCGATTCTATCGATATAAGAGTTGCAAAAATGATGGAAATAGTCAAAGCTGAACCGGACCGTCATTTTATTCTCTGGCACGATCTGGAAGCAGAACGCCTGGCAATAAAAAAAGCTTTGCCGGAAGCCGCCTGGATTTATGGCAAACAGGATCCTGACGAACGGTCACAAACCAGCTTTGACTTTGCTTTCGGCAAACATAAATATCTGTCCACAAAAAAAAGAATTTCCGGATGTGGCTGTAACTATCAGCGTTTTTGTTCAGCCTCGATCTTCGTCGGTATCGACGCTAAATTCAATGATTTCATTCAGGCGGTTCACCGCGTCTACCGCTTCCTGCAAAAAGAAGAAGTTGATATTCACATTATTTATCTGGATTCGGAAGAAAACACCAAGGCCATACTTGAACATAAATGGAAAGAATATAATGAACTTCAAGAAAAACAGTCAGATATAATTAAAAAATATGGTTTAAATGTGGAGCTTATGTGCGAGAATATGAAAAGAACTATCGGAATTGAACGCAAGGAAGTCCGGGGCGAAAGATATATCGCCGCCAATGATGACACCCATAATGATGTTAAGTTGATAAAGGATTGCAGCATCGATCTTCTGCATACTTCTATACCATTCGGCAACCACTATGAATATTCTCCGTCCTACAATGATTTCGGGCATAATAAGGGCAATGAAGAGTTTTTCCGGCAGATGGACTTTGTTACCCCGGAATGGCTGCGAATACTCAAGCCTGGCCGGGTTGCCGCTATTCATGTCAAGGATCGAGTTCTATTCGGCAATGCAACCGGGGACGGAATGCCGACTATCGACCCATTTTCAGACTTGACGGTAATGCACTTTATCAAGCATGGATTCAAATATTTCGGGCGCATTACGATAGAAACCGATGTCGTTCGGGAAAACAACCAGACTTATCGCCTGGGCTATTCCGAACAATGTAAGGATGGCTCTAAAATGGGCGTTGGATGCCCTGAATACCTGTTGTTATTCCGTAAGTTGCCGAGCGATACTTCGAAAGCCTACGCGGATGAAAAAATAAGTAAATCGAAAAGCGAATATTCTTTGCCGCGCTGGCAGATTGATGCCGCTGCGAAATGGAACAGCTCCGGAAACCGGTTTTTAACTCCTGAAGAAATTCAGAGTTATGATCCTATAATGCTGTCGGCAATGTTCAAAGATCGTTTCACTAAACATATATACAACTACCATGATCACGTTGAGGCGCTTGAGGGAATGGGTGTTTTAGACAAGGTTTCAAAAAAATATGAAACCATGAAGCCACCATCCAGACTGCCGAATCTCTGGCACGACATCAACCGGATGCGAACGCTTAACGGTAACCAGGCGCGTAAAAACCTGGTACAGCACATATGTCCCCTGCAATTCGATATTGTCGAACGGGTAATCGTTCGCTTTTCAAACAAGGATGAATGGGTGTATGACCCGTTTGCCGGGCTGTTTACCGTACCTTATATGGCTGTTAAGCTCGGACGGAAAGGGCGCGGAGTTGAACTCAATCCAGATTATTTCTTTGACGGAGTTAATTATACAGAAGGCGCGGAACGCGAATATCTAACACCGTCACTATTCGATTTCGAAGAAATATCATAATGGGGGTGGAAGTATGAGCAAATGCGGACAAAAATGCGAGGTGTATTCGAGGATTGTCGGATATTTCAGGCCGGTCAACGATTGGAACCGGGGCAAAAAAGAAGAGTTCGGAGAACGTAAAAAT
>JAQUOK010000621.1 GCA_028717165.1 Victivallaceae bacterium
CGTCGGGGTCGCCAAAAGACTTCAGTTCCCGGAACGCGCTCCGGCTCAACAATGCTCCCGTCATGCGGGCGGGAGTTTTTGTAAAAATATCTTTCATCAGGAGCATGGTCGCTTTACTTATGCCTTCAGCGCACTTGAGCATGGCGTTGCCGATGAAACCGTCACAGACGACGACGTCGGCGGCATTCTGAAAGATAGTATTGCCTTCGACATTACCGACAAAATTGATCGGCATCTTCGATAAGATCTTGAAGACCTCTTTGGTTAATTCATTGCCTTTTCCTTCTTCGCCGCCGACACTGAGCAGGCCGATCGCCGGTTTGTCGATCCCGAAAAGGTACTTGGCGTAAACCTCGCCCATCACGGCAAACTGCGCCAGGTTAAGCGGGGTACAGTCGACGGTCGCCCCGGAATCGGCCATGACGAAACGGCCGGACAAGCCCGGCATGCTGGTCGCGATCATTGAACGGTCCACTCCCGGCAAAGTACGGACGATTACCTTGGTCGAGGCGACAGCGGCGCCGGTATGTCCGGCGCTGACGACCGCATCGACTTTCCCTTCCTTGAGCAGGCGGGCGCATTCGGTCATTGACGAATGCTTCTTGGCACGCAAAACCACGGTGGACGGGTCGCTCATTTCCACGACCTGTTCGGCATGTACCTGTTTTATGCGCGGATGATCTTCAATTCCGTATTTTTCCAGATAATAAGCGAGCTTGCCAAGATGTCCGACGACGGTCAGTTCATATTCGGGGAAGTCATGCACGGCAGCCGTGATTCCTTCAATTACCACTGCCGGGGCGTAATCGCCTCCCATTGCGTCAACGGCAATTCTCATATCAGTTCTCTACTGTCAGAACCTGTTTGCCTTTGTACATGCCGCAGGCTCCGCAGGCGCGGTGCGGAAGAACCGGAGCGCCGCAGGAAGTGCAAAAGTTTGCTTGTACGCCTTCATAGCGGTTTGCAGCTTTACACTGACGGACTTTCATCTTTGATCTCTTTCTTTTTGGTACAGCCATTTTTCAAATCTCCAAATATAGATTTTTCGTTATAATCAGTAATTTACTGTCACAAGCATACAATAACAGCATTTGGCAGCCGGTTAATGTAAAGGGTAAAATATATACCGGAACGGCGATTTTACAAGTCTTTTCTAAAATAAAAGCGTAATCCGTGGAAAATTGCTTTTTAATAGTTTCTTTTTTTGTTGATAAAACGCAAAGATGATGTACATTAAGCCGTTTATAGACTATAAAATCTATACAGTTTGCCCATTATTACAGCGGAGGTATTAAAGTGGCTGAAAAATTGCAAGGTTTACTTGAAAAAATAAAAACCGAGGGGCTCGAAAAGGCCGAAGCCGAAAGACAGAAAATTCTCGACAGCGCCCGGAAAGAAGCTCAGGAAATTATTGCTAAAGCCAGCCGCGAGGCCGAATCAACTTTGAAAAAAGCCGAAGAAAACGCCGAGAATCTGAAAAAACGTGCGGAAACGGCCGTAAAACAGGCGTCCAGGGACATTATGCTCAAACTCAAAGGCGAAATTCAGAAACGTCTGGAAAACCTCGTGCGCAACGCCGGTGCTGCAAGCATGACTCCGGAATTCATGGGGGAGATCATCCGGGAAATAGCGAAAGCCTTTAACAAAAACGACTCCGCTTCCGATTCGACTCTCGAACTGCTGGTATCCGGCAAAGACCGCGAAAAACTGCTTGAACTGCTGCGCGGCAGCCTGGCTGCGGCTTTCAAGGAAACTCCCGAAGTTTTCAGCGACAGCGAAATCGGCAGCGGTTTGAAGATCGGGTTCAAGGGAAACGACATATTTTTTGATTTTACCGATGACGCGGTCACTGAGCTGGTCTGCGCCTACGTGGGACCGAAACTGGCGGCCCTGCTTGAACCCGCCGGAGAATAAAAATAATGGCTGAATATTATTACTTAATAAGTTCATTGCCAATGCTGATGTTTAATGAGAAAGCCCCCTTGAGCATAGAGGAGTTTAACGCGGCCTGTATCGACAAAATAGGTGAAAATGCTTTGAATATTCTCAGGCGGTTGAGCCTGGTTCCTGAGCCGGAAATTCTTTATCCGGCAGACAGCGCCGCCGAACGCTGGCGCCAATGGGAAGTATGTCTGCGCAACCGCATTGCGGCTCACCGGGCTCTTCAGGGACGGGACGTCCATAATTACCTCCAGGAAGAGAAAGGCTGTTTCTGTGAAATCGATACCGGCGTCCAGGAAGCTTTCGCCCTGAAAAATCCTTTGGAACGCGAAAAATATTTTGACCGGATGCGCTGGCGGGCGCTTGAAGATTTCGAAGCCGGACATCATTTTGATTTTGACAAATTGTGCATATATAAGTTGAAATTGCTGCTTTTGGAAAAATGGCGGGAACGCCAGGTCGAGCAGGGGACAAAAAACCTTGACGTGATGCTCGAACAGATAGACAGGCATTTTTCAGACAACAATAAAAAGTTAATATAAACAGGGAGATTCACCAGAATGCAGGACAGTAATACTGGCAGAATCGTCGGGGTTAACGGTAATATGCTTACCGTTGAATTTGACACGCATGTCACCCAGAACGAAGTGGCATACGCTATTTTAGGCGAAGAACGCCTTAAGTGTGAGGTCATCCGCGTGCGCGGCCGGCGCGCCGACCTTCAGGTTTTCGAAAGCACCAACGGCCTGACCGTAGGTTCAAAGATCGAATTTACGGACGAGCTTCTGAGTGTGGAACTCGGCCCCGGCCTGCTCACCAGGGTTTTTGACGGGCTCCAGAACCCGCTTAACGCCCTTGCCGAGAAATCCGGGTTTTTCCTGCAGCGCGGAGTTTATCTCCCGGCGCTCGACTATGATTCGGAATGG
>JAQUOK010000622.1 GCA_028717165.1 Victivallaceae bacterium
GCAAAATTGAACTAATAGAATTATTAGTATGGTATGCAATAAATTATAATCCCACTATTTATAGTATTATTTCGATGGCAAATTCAAAACCGCTAAATTATTTGAGCTTGAGATCGAAGTTGCAAGGTAACGTTCCGGCGACTACATGACGTGGTTATTTGAGAATCGAATACTGGAGGGATTTTTATTTCTGGATCGGTTTCCAGTTATGGGGTAAAAGTTCGGCGAGGCGTTTGTGAGGATGAGAATTAATCCTGGACAGGACATCTTTGAGGTATGCAAACGGGTTTATTTTGTTTGCCTTGCAAGTTGTGATCAGGCTCATGAATATTGCCGCAGTTTCACCGCCGCGCTCACTGCCGACAAAAAGGAAGTTCTTTTTGCCGAGCGTTACGGGGCGAATAGCCCGTTCCGCTAAATTATTATCCGGCTTGAAGCGCAGTTCAGAAAGATAATTCGGGAGCAGAGCAAAATGATTTTTGGTGTAAGTTATTGCCTTGCCCAATGGCGATTTTGGTGTTGCATGAGTTCGGAATATTTTCTTGCGGAGCCGTTTGAAAACCCGTTTGGCGCGTTTCCGGCGCAATGCAAGTTTTTCAGAGTCAGGGACTGTATCCGGCATAGCCGCTATATCATTTTCGATGCGGTAAAGCACGTTGAACAGCAGCACGAAAGATTTTGCTTTCTTGTTGCCGATCTTTTCAACTTCGACGAATTTCCGCCGGGCGTGCGCAAGGCAGCCAAGCAAATTGACGTCAGGACGTTTGCCGACCTTTTGATAGCCTGAATAACCATCCGTTTGAAGATTGCCTTTAAAGTTCTTAAGCAGTTTTATAGCATTTTCGTTTTTCCAGTTCTCGGTAAAATGAAAGAAAATTCCGGGCGGACCGTTGCCGGTGCAGACTGCCCACAGCCTTGCTTCGCTGATCTTTTTGCCTTTGCGTAAAAGATTTATCGGGGTTTCATCGACATTGATATAATCATGGGATAAAACAAATTTACCGAGCTCACGGTGAAGCAGTTTCAGCTTGTCGGCGCAGGTGTTTGTCCAATCACACATGGTGTTGGCGGGCAGCCGGATATCCTGACGCAGATATTTTTGTTCCTGGCGGTAAAACGGCTGATGGTCAGCGTATTTGTCAATAATAATACTTGCCAGGAGTGAAACATCCGCTTTGCAGCGGTCAATCGGACATTCGGGCAAGGAAGCTTTTCTGACTCCGGCCTTCGCACCTTTACGGCGATCAGGGCTGGCGTACTTTGAACGGATGTAGCGATTGACATAAAACTTCGGCGGTTCCACCGCGAGCTGCTCGGTGACATCTTCGCCGATCTTGATCATTTCCTTACCGGTTATCGGGCAAATCTTTTGTTCATCCGGCAAATCCAGTATGATTTCACGACGTTCGAGATGGTCGGGTATCGCCATGCGACCGTTGAGATTTTTCTTTTTACCCTTGCGGCGGTCGTATTCAATGTGTTCGGTTGCTTCGGCTTCTTTGTCTTCAACCTCGTTGAGTTCATCGTGCTCCTGCAGTAAACCGTCGAATTCCAGTTGATCGGAGTTGCTCTGTTCGGACTTGGAGCCAAATTTGCGCAGGCGCTCAAGTTTGAGCATTTCTTTGAGCAGTTTTACTTCCTGTTCAAGACATGAAACTTCCCGCTCCAGTGAGCTCTTCTCCTTCTTCAGTTGGATGCATTCACAACACATAAGAAATTGTAGCATAAAATACTAATAATTCAATCATTGCGAAGCGAATATCTTTTCATTTTTACGACTTTTAATCCGTCCAGCAGCATCGCCAGAGTTCCGGGATCGATTAACTGCTTTTTGCCGTCGCCCGGAGGTAGCGGAAAGGAACCAGCTTCCAATCTTTTCATCCAAATACAAAATCCGCCCGTTTCGTAATAAATTATCTTTACCCGGTTGCGCGGACGGTTCAAAAACACAAACAGAGCGCCGGATGTCGGTTCCTCTCCAAGTTCACTGGAAGCCATTGCCGCCAGAGTGTCATAACTTCGACGCATGTCGGTCGGGAGGCGGTAAAGAAAAATTTTAACGTTGCCGATACCTGGAAACATCAGACTACCTCCTTGACGACTTGCAACGCCTGCCGGAAAACTTCAACCGGGAATTCGTCAGTCAGTTCAAAATCAACTTCACGGAAACATACTTTCAGGCAAGCCGCTGTTGGCGGCTTTATCTCCGGGATCAGTTCCACGAACAGATTTTCAGAATTTGTTTCTGACCGTTGCTCTGCTTCACAGAGTTTATTCCTGAACCAGTCAAGGTTCAACTTCCTCGACTTACAGAAAGACGCCTCATCCAGATCGCTGTTCAAAAACTCATCTTCAATCGTCTGCCATTTTTCTAAATCAGCTTTATCCATCATACCTCCAAGTTAAAATTTAAACCTGGAGATAGAATAGCACATTTCAAACCCATTGTAAACGTGCATTGGCCGAGTGGTTACGTTGCAAGGGCATTGTGAACGCACATTAATTCCTGCCGGATTTTGAGCATTTAGTTCTGCCGGAGCCGATACAGTTTTCTTCCGGTTTTCTTCCGGTCTTTTTCAGTATTCTTGGAATTTTCTTGTTTTTCTTTGATTTTATTCCCGACTTCAGACAAAAAAATAGTTTTCATCTGCGCCATCTTCTTCCCCCATTCCCTTTATTCCATATAACTCCGGTTGCCTGAATGTGGTATATTTCCTGTTTTTTTCGTAGCCCAAGTTTAGTCAAACATGGCGGCAAAAATTTTTTCCGAAAAAATTTTTAAGCTCAAAATCAAGTCTTATCAAAAAAAGCTGAGCTCACTTGGCCAAAATGTAGTGACCTAAAAAATCCTCTTTTG
>JAQUOK010000623.1 GCA_028717165.1 Victivallaceae bacterium
CGCGTTGCGGTGGGCTACGCTGAATAACCCTGTCAGGGTTAAGGCAACAACAATACTCTCTTTGGCATAAGGCCTTAAAGTTGACGCATATGCCCCGGAAGTCTACATCATATCATCAGCGCACCCTAACAATTCAGCGTTTAGCTCTCATACAACGTTCTCTTCGCCCCTGGAGACAGGGGCGGCTACACCTTTCTCATAATATCTATGTCCTCCAAGCCACGGCTGTCCTCAGCCGTGCCGGGCTTAAACTATGGACAGCAAAAGATATCCGAACAGAGCCAGGAACTCTAAGCACGCCCCAAAAGGACACAATAAATAAAATTATTTTTAGGGTCACCTTTTAAGCCACCCCTTTGAGGGGGGGTGTTAACTTCTTTACAGCTCCTTAGTCGCGGGCGCGGTTAAAAACTTCAGCCGGCCGGAAGCCGTTTTTATCGCGGGGCAGGCTGCTTTACTGCTTGTCTGTTACATTTTTGTGCTTTTCCTGGAGTGCTAATGATTTTTGTTACATTTTTGTAATTCAGATAATGCTGATTGGTTTCAATTTTGGCTGCCGCCATATGAATGAAATATTTTTTTAGAGCAAGTTTCAGGTTTCCCCGGTATGAAAAAACGGATTTGGCACGGCTTTTGCTTGTATACTTCGGCATATGCTGTTGTTATAATAAAGTAACAGGGAATTTTAACAAATGAAAATGATAGTAGCTTACATCAAGCCGGAAAAACTGAATTCGGTAAAGCAGGAGTTATACAAGCGCGAGATTTTCAAAATGTCGATAACGAATGCTTTAGGCTGCGGCCAGCAGAAAGGTTACCACGAAAGCTATCGCGGCGCTGACGAGGAGGTCAACCTCCTGAAAAAGATCAGGATAGAAATAGCGGTAAATCATAATTTCGTCCAGCCGACCATTGACGCGATCATTGAAGGCGCACAAACCGGCAGTATCGGTGACGGCAAGATTTTCGTGACCAATCTTGAAGAGTGCATCAGGATCAGGACCGGCGAAGTCGGCGTTGAAGCCATCGGTTAAAACTGCTTCCGCAATTATTTAAAACTTAAAAAAATTATAGTTTCGTACAAACTATGAACAGGAGGGTTCTATGCTAAAAATCGGGATGAAATTTTTATTAACGGGCGTGATTGCGCTTGGCGCCGGAGCGGTTTTCGCCGGGGAACAGGCTGCTGTGAAAGTATCGGCCGAGATGTTTACGGTCAACAATCTGTGGATGCTTGTAGCTACTGCTCTGGTGTTCATCATGCATTTGGGTTTCGCTACGCTGGAAGCGGGACTTACCCGCTCGAAAAACACGGTTAACATTCTTTTCAAAAACGTCATGATTATCGCGATCGGACTCCTGACTTACGCCTTGGCGGGCTTTAACCTGATGTATAACGGCGATAACTGGGTTTTCGGGAAGTTTTTCGGTTTCGGCGGCTTCGGGTTGTCGTGCCCTGATGGAGCTGCTGGTCTCATCGGCTACAACGGCGGGGCTTATACCTATTGGACCGATTTCATTTTCCAGGGAATGTTTGCGGCTACGGCGGCCACTATTGTTTCCGGGGCGGTGGCGGAACGGGTGAAACTGGACAGTTTCCTGATTTTTTCCACGATCTATGTCGCGCTTGTTTATCCGATTGTCGGCTCCTGGGGTTGGGGCAAGGGCTGGCTCGACCAGCTTAATTTCCATGATTTTGCCGGTTCCACCTTTGTGCATTCCGTCGGCGGCTGGGCGGCCCTTGCAGCCGTGATCCTGCTCGGTCCCCGTACCGGGAAATATGTACATGGTGTCAGCAAACCGATCTGGGGACATAATATGCCTCTGGCGACGATCGGGGCGTTGCTGCTCTGGTTTGGATGGTTCGGTTTTAACGGCGGTTCGGTTCTGTCGGCTGATCCGGGAGCGGTTTCCTATGTCTTCGTGACTACCTCACTGGCCGCCGCGGCCGGTATTGTGGCGGCCAGTCTGACTTCATGGAAATTCCAGAAGCATCCCGACCTCTCAATGGTGCTGAACGGCTGCCTTGCCGGTCTTGTGGGGGTAACTGCGGGCGCCGACGTACTTTCCATAAAAGCCAGTATAATTGTCGGCGCGGTTGCCGGAATTATTGTAATTCTGGCGGTGTTTATGTTTGATCGCCTGCATCTGGATGATCCGGTGGGAGCGCTTTCCGTGCATCTTGTCTGCGGTATCTGGGGTACGCTGGCGGTCGGAATATTCTGTGACAAATATTCCTTCGTTTCACAGCTGATCGGCGTACTGGCGGCAGGCGCTTTCTGCACGGCGGGAGCCTTCGCGATTTTCCTGCCGATAAAATATGTTATGGGAATAAGAATGCCGGTGGAAGACGAAATCCGCGGCCTGGATATCTGTGAACACGGTATGGATTCTTATCACGGGTTCCAGATATTCACCACTCAGTAAGAACCCTCCTGCAAGCCGCGCAGATAGTCAACGGCTATCCGCGCGGCTTTATCCGCTGTCCTCCTTAGAGGCGATTAAGTTTTGCCCGGATTTTTGCCGGTTCTATATCACGGAAATCTCGTTTGTTTTCGTTCTGGAAAATAGAAGCGGCCGTTCCCGCCGCCTGTCCGGTCGCGATACAGGTTCCCATAACTCTTGCTGAACCGTTCGCGCCGCGGTCGGAAGACAGACAGCGTCCGGCGGCGATAATATTTTTAAGGCCTTTGGGGATCAGGCATTGATACGCGATATCATAGGTCTGACCGTTTTTTACCGGTATCCTTATCTGTGCGGTGCCTTCACCATGAATATCCACATGGTGACAGCCTCGCGCGATCCGGCCGGAATGCCGGACGGCGTTTACGACCTCATCCTGCTGCAGGGAAT
>JAQUOK010000624.1 GCA_028717165.1 Victivallaceae bacterium
TATTGAAACTCTGCGCCACAGCGCCGCCCATGTAATGGCGGCGGCGGTAAAACAGTTGTTTCCCGGCGTTAAATTCGATATCGGGCCGGCAACTGAGGAAGGTTTTTATTATGATTTCGATATGGAACACCGGCTGGTTCCGGACGATCTCAAAAAAATAGAAAAGGCCATGAAAAAACTCAGCGGCCGGAAACTGCCGTTTGAAAGAACCGAAATGACCCGTGAAGCCGCGGCGGAAATGCTCAAGGCCGATAACCAGGAATATAAACTTCAGCGCCTCGCCGACATTCCGGAAGGCGAAACCGTGACTTTCTATAAATGCGGGGACTTCACCGACCTCTGCCGCGGGCCGCACGTCGCCGATACCGGCCAGATCGGCGCGATAAAACTTACTTCGATCGCCGGTTCGTATTTCAAGGGCAACGAAAACAATCCGATGCTGCAGCGCATTTACGGCACCTGTTTCGCCACGCAGGAAGAATTAAATGCGCATTTCCAGATGCTGGAAGAAGCCAAAAAACGCGACCACCGCAAACTCGGCAAAGAGCTTGATCTGTTCAGTTTTTCCGAAAGCGTCGGCCCCGGCCTGGTAATGTGGCACCCGAAAGGTGCCTTTATCCGCCAGACTTTTGAAAACTTCTGGCGCGAAGAACATTACAGGAACGGCTACGACCAGTTGTACACTCCCCATATCGGGCGCAGCGTTCTCTGGGAAACCAGCGGCCATCTGGATTTCTACGCGGAAGGCATGTACGCTCCGATGGAAATCGACGACTGCGATTACTACGTCAAACCGATGAACTGCCCATTCCATATCGAAATATACAAATCCGCAATCCGTTCGTACCGGGAACTTCCCCTGCGCTGGGCTGAACTCGGCACGGTTTACCGCTATGAGAAAAGCGGCGTCCTGCACGGACTTCTGCGGGTTCGGGGTTTTACCCAGGATGATGCGCATATCATCTGCACCCCGGCACAGATCGAAGATGAAATTTACGAAGTGCTGCGCTTCAGTCTGGAAATGTGGAAAGCTTTCGGTTTTACCGAAATCAAACCTTACCTCGCAACCCGGCCGGAAAAGGCGGTCGGCGAACCGGAACGCTGGAAAGTGGCGCTGACCTCGCTTGAAAAAGCGGTCAAAAAAGCCGGGCTGGAATGCGAAATCGATGCCGGCGGCGGCGCTTTCTACGGCCCCAAGATCGACCTCAAGATAAAAGATGCGATCGGGCGGGAATGGCAGACCACAACCATTCAGTTCGACTTCAATGAACCGGAACGTTTCGATATGACTTACGTCGGCGAAGACGGCCGGAAGCACCGGCCGTTCATGGTGCACCGCGCTCTGCTCGGTTCCATTGAAAGGTTCTTCGGTATCCTGGTCGAACACTATGCCGGGGCGTTCCCGTTATGGCTCGCGCCGGTTCAGGCGACGATCATTCCGATCACCGAACGCCAGCATAAAAGGGCGAAGGAAGTATGCGGCGAACTGCGTTCCAGGGGCCTGCGCGTAAAAATCGATGACCGTTCGACAAGCATGGGCGCTAAAATCAAAGACGCCAGAAACGAACGCGTACAGTACATGTTAATCATTGGCGATCAGGAGCTTGAGACAGAATTGCTGGCGGTCAGGAACCGCCGGGAAGGCCAGCTTGGAGAGCTCTCGGTAAAAGAAGTTGCGGAAAAAATGCAATTTGAAATTGCCAACAAGCTCAATTAGTTGTATATTATATTTTTCGTGATATATTAATAATGGCAACACATTTAAAGAAATGTTAACAATTGGGAGGGATTGAATATCGCTAAGTTGCTTAAACCGGGAGACCGTACCATAAACTTTTCCAAGGTACGTTTGGTCGGAGAAAATGGAGAACAGATGGGGCTTATAGCTTACTCTGAAGCGCAGGAAAAGGCACGCAGCGCCGGGTTGGATCTGGTATTGGTTGCGGAGCATTCTGATCCTCCGGTATGCCGGATCATGGATTACGGCAAATTGTTGTTTGAACAAAAGAAAAATTTTAAAAATCAGCGCAAGCGCAGCTTGACCCAAAAAGTCAAGGAAGTAAAATTTCACGTCAACGTCGATAAGCATGACTATGATTACAAAATTGAACATGCGCGCGCGTTTTTAGGTAAAGGCAACAAAGTAAAAATTACTTTGGCGCTGAGGGGCCGGGAAATGGCCCATAAGGAAATGGCTTTCGATTTGGTCAATAAGATCACCGAAGACCTGAAAGGATTCGGCAATCCGGAAGTCGCTCCCAAATTTCAGGGCAGGAACATGACTGTCCCATTCGCTCCCGATAAAAAGGGAAAACACTAGGACCCGCTGGCATCGGCTGTCCTGGAGTTAAACAATCATTATTTTTAAAATAAGGAAACGAACGATGCCCAAGCTCAAAACGAGAAAATGTGCCGCCAAGCGGCTCAAACAGACCGGCACTGGCAAATACCGCCATAACAAGGCCGGAAGCCGTCACATCCTGACCAAGAAAAACGCTAAACGCAAAAGACGCCTCGGACAGGACGGAGCCGTATCAAGTGCAGAAAAAAACCGGATCAAGGCAGCATTGCCTTATGGTCTCTAAAAGAGAGGTGATTTAAAATGGCTAGAGTAACACCTGCAGTAGCTTCTCGCAAGAGACGCAAAAGAGTTCTGGAACAGGCAAAAGGTTTCAGAGGGGCAAGCAGCAAACAGATACGTACCGTATATGACGCCGTCGATAAGGCTATGACCCATGCCTTCGAAGGCCGTAAACAGAAGAAACGTCTCTATCGCCGTCTCTGGACAGCCAGGATCAACGCCGCCTGCCGCGCCAACGGCACCAACTACAGTAAATTTATCAACGGC
>JAQUOK010000625.1 GCA_028717165.1 Victivallaceae bacterium
TCGAGCTTTTTGAACAATGCTGCGATTATCCAGAGCGAGGCGAACCCGCAGAAAGGCAGGGCGCTGATTCGGCAAACGCAGGCGAGCGCCAGAAATAGCCCGCATATCCATAAGGAGCTTCGCGAAAAGCGGCGTTTATGAGTCCATAATACCGCGGCCAGCGACAGGAGAGCGAAAAATAGAAGGATACTTTCTTTCAGTACCAGCGCCTGATACATCATAGCCGGGGCGTACAGGGCGGCGAACAGCCCGGCGACCATTGCCGGCCAGGGTTTGCCCCAGAGTTTTAGCGCGCACCAGGCGGTAAGCGGCGCAATAATGACGCCGCTGAGAAGCTGGAGAATAACCGCGGCTTCGGGGCAGGGGGTTCCGTTGTTGAAAAGTAATATAGCAGCCAGCAGCGCGCGATATAAAGCAATCACTTCTTCGCCGTCGTAAAACATTTTGCCTGTTTGGAGTACGCTTTGCATGTCAAGCCCGGAGATATTGCAGTACCAGCGGACGGGGGAAGACCACCAGTTCAGCAGCAGCAGTACCCTGACCAGCAAAGCGGCCGCAGCGGGGAGCGCATAAACAAGCAGCTTGGTTTTTGCTTTAAATTTCATCTCAAAAAAGTTTATTGAGTGTGGTACAGGCCTGTTGGAATTCCTTCTTCTGTTTTGTCTTGGAGGAAACGGTTTTCAGATGTCCTTTCAAAGCTTCGAAATAAACTTTCATTGAATCCGCTTTTTTCGCTTTTTTTAGATATTCCGCGGCTTTTGAATAGTTGCCCTGGCATAGTTCCGCGCCGGCGGCGATCAGTATGCCGTTGTTGGAAAGTTTATTTGAGCCCAGTGTTGTCAGGCTTTTGCCGTATTTGCTCTGAAGCAGCAGGGCCATGGCCAGTTTTTCCCGGTATTCCATATTTTCCGGTACCAGGTTATGAAGCTGGCCGAAGTACCAGGATGCGGAAGCCCAGTCTTTGTTCTGTACGGCTTCGCTGGCCGGTTTCTGGAGGAATTGGATCATTTCCGAATTATCCGCCTGTTTTTTGGGCAGGGCGTCTTCAAGAAAGACGTCCGGTTTGGCGCCGAGTTTGCGGGCTTTACGGTAGGATTCGGCGGCGGCGTCCAGGAGATCTGGATGGTAAATCGCGATGATCTGGGCGCGGGCCAGATATGCCTGCGGATTATTCGGGGACAATTTGATCGCCGCTTCCAGATTGTCCAGGGCGGCGGCGGTTTTGCCGGCTCCGGCCTGGGCATTGGCGTACGTGGTCAGCAGCTCATAATTTTTTTGATTTTTAGTCAGGGCTTTTTCCAGAATTGCGGCGGCGGCGGCGAATTTTTTCTCTTTAATAAGTATTTGCGAATAGACCGAAGCGGTGATCGTATCCTCCGGGGCGAGCGCATAGGCTTTCCGGAGTAATCCGGCGGCTTCCGCAATTTGTCCGCGTTGGTATAAAATGTTCCCGAGACGGCGGTTGACTTCCGCATTGTCCGGTTTGACTGTAAGGAATTTCCGGTAATTCCATATTGCGACTTCTTCAGCATCGTCTTTTTCCGCTTTTATGCCGTCGGCCAGAAGTTTTTTCGGATCTGTCGGCTGGGGGGTCACTACCTGCGGAGTATATTTAGCTGCGGACGCGCTGCCCTTGTATGTGGATGCGGTTTTGTCGGCGCTGACGTTTCTGAGTATCTGGATGGTTTTATCGGCGTGCTGGAGCTGCTCGCGCAACTGGGTTATTTGAGCAGTTGCGAGGGTCAGTTTATTATTGTTTTCAGCCATATTCTGGTTTTGTTTCTGCAGCGCGATAAGCTGTTGTTCGCTTTCCTTAAGTTTATCCTGATATTCTTTCCGTTTCCGGGCCAGGGCCTGCGTATGGCTTGCAGCGAGAAGTTCATTTTCTTTGCGCAGCTTTTCATTTTCCTGTTTAAGGTTCTGAGAACTTTCGGTTTCCTTGGCCAGAAGCTGCTTGCTGGCTTTGATTTCATTGTTTAGTGTTTCCATGGCGGTATAGTTTTTCTGCAGTTCCCTGTATTTGCTTTCCATACCGTCAAATTCAAGTTTCAGGTTCTTGTGAGCAAGGTTTTTCTTATCCAGTTGCTTATTCAGTTCCCGTATTTGCTGATTGAGAGAGCTTATATTCTGAAGATCTGAGTTTTCGCGGGTTTCCAGTTTCTTTTTGGTCCAGTCATATTTTTCACTGTAGTTTTTCACGAGATCTTCAGCTTTGACCACTTTGTCTTGAAGCATTTTGATTTCTTTGTTGCTGTCCTTCTGGATAAGCAGCAACTGGTCATAACTTTTCCGCAGCAGCTGGTATTCTTTGTCGACGGTTTCCCGCTGGGTGTTGAGTTCCTGCAGAGTTTTCTTGAGTTCAACTTCAGCGATATTGTTTTGCCGCACCATTGAGTTCAACTGTTGTATTTCGCGGACATTTTTTTCATTTTCCTTTTTCAACTCGTTGTATTTTTTCGTTACAAGTTGATTGGCCTTGATTATTTCCTGCTGGAGTTCATTCTGGTTGCCGCTTTTTTCCCGCAACTGCTTAAGCCACTCGTTTAGTTTTGTGATTTCCTTATTCTTTTCATCCAAGTTTACCGTAAGCTGTTTACTGTGAGTTTCGGCGCTTTCCAGTTTGCTCAGTGCGTCCTGGGTTTTCCCGGCTTCGAGTTTCTGCAGTTCATTTGCCTTTTTGACTTTGTAGTTAAGGTTGTCGACAAGCTTTTTAAATTCCTCAATACTGTTTTTGGTTTCAGTTTTATAGCGGTAAAGAGCTGCCATTTCGTCGTTCAGTTCTTTTTCCTTATCCTCCTGGAGTTTGAGGCGCTGGGTGAGGATGTCGTTTTTGATTTTTATGTC
>JAQUOK010000626.1 GCA_028717165.1 Victivallaceae bacterium
TAAAGCATCCGGATCACATAAGTTTAGCGGCTGCAATAGGTAAACCGGCTTATGCGGCATTGGCAATATCCGGAATAAAATTTTCCGAGAAACTGGAAAAATTTAAACTATTGTTGAAAAAAGCAATATTAAAAATAAACAGCCCTTCATAGTTTCAAAAACCAACTAAAAAAGGATGCAGAAAATGGCAGTCCCGAAAAGAAATCATACTTATTGAACTCCTGGTTGTGATCGCTATCATGACTATTTCCGCAGTGCCGCATAAAGCCAAAGCATCCAACTGTCGCGGAAATCTTATCTGGTTCAATATTGCTTCGCGGCCTCTTAACCAATGGAATATGATACATGAGAAATAATAAAGTGCTTACAAAATTACATAATGGCGAAACGGTTTTTTGTTTCAAAAGTATTTATGCGGAACCGGATATAGTCGAAATGATGGGATATCTTGGAGTTGATGTAATATGGATATGTAACGAACACATAGCCATCAATCCTGAGAAACTTAAGAATGTATGCCGGGCGGGGCGAGCTAGAGATGTGGATATCATGGTTCGTCGGGCGTTTGGTAATTACGATGACCTGTTGCATCCTTTGGAAATGGGTGCGGCCGGGCTGATGATTCCGCATTGTAAAAGTGCTGAAATGGCACGTGAAATAGTCCGGCAGACAAAATTTCATCCATTGGGTAAACGTGGCGTTGACGGTATTAGCGGTGATAGCTGCTTTGGTACAATTTCACTTGATGAATATATGCGCCAGGCAAATGCCGGGACATTCATTATGATCCAGATAGAGGATGTTGAAGCTATAGATGAAATCGAAGCCATAGCAGAAATTGACGGAGTCGATATTATTTTTATTGGACCTGCGGATTTGAGCCAGAGTTTAGGGGTGCCCGGTAATTTCAAGAGCGGAAAAATCAGGAGCATTATCAGGCGCACAGTTAAAGCATGTAAGGCCAACGGCAAATATTGTGGAACTTCCGGATTAGACTACAATTATATGAAAGAACTAATAGCAGAAGGCGTTCGCTTTATTACTGTCGGCAGTGATTATGGGATGATCAAAAAAGGCGTTACAGAAGCTCTGGATAATTGTTATGAATTAGTAAACCCGACATTGAAAAGCTATCTGCAAGGGCGCAGGAAACTTTAATGAGAACAGTACAACATGAAGTTGATTTCTGCGTGGTCGGCGGAGGTATAGCCGGCATGTGCGCGGCGATTGCCGCCGCCCGTCACGGAGTGAAAACCCTGTTAATGCATGACCGCCCGGTATTGGGCGGCAACGCCTCCAGCGAAATCCGGATGTGGATATGCGGGGCGCATGGCGAGAATAATCTGGAAACCGGAATAATCGAGGAAATCCGCCTTGAAAACCTCTACCGCAACAACTACCCGAATTATTCGGTATGGGACAGCATCCTTTATGAAAAAGTCAGGTTTCAGGAGAATTTAACCCTGCTGCTGAACTGTTCGTGCCACGCTGCCGAAATGGAAGGCGACCGGATAAAAAGTATAAGCGGCTGGCAGTTGACCAGCGAAACCCGCCATGAAGTTGAAGCGGCTTATTTCGCGGACTGTTCCGGCGACAGTATCCTTGCGCCCTTGAGCGGCGCTGAATTCCGTTACGGCCGCGAGGCTTCCGGCGAGTTCGGCGAATCCATCGAGCCGGAACAGGCTGACGACCGGACGATGGGCATGAGCTGTCTCATCCAGTGCCGGGAGACCGGTTCGCCGCAGAAATTCATCCCTCCCGCCTGGGCAAACAAATATACCCGACCCGAAGATTTGCCGAACCGCAGCCCTCGTTTGAGCGCATCTAAACAAAATTTCTGGTGGCTGGAAATCGGCGGTGAACAGGACACCGTACACGACTGCGAGGAAATCCGCGACGAATTATTGAAAATCGCTTTCGGGATATGGGATTACATAAAAAATTATTCCGGCGAAGACGTCGCAAACTGGGCGCTGGACTGGGTCGGTTTCCTGCCCGGCAAGCGCGAAAGCCGGCGTTACCTCGGCGATCATATCGTTACGCAGAATGATGTTGAAGCCGGCGGAAAATTCGAAGACATTGTCGCTTACGGCGGCTGGTCAATGGACGATCATCATCCGGCGGGAATAAAACATCCCGGCAAACCCACTATTTTCCATCCGGCGCCGTCACCTTACGGTATCCCTTACCGCGCTTTGTATTCCGGGAATATCGCCAATTTGTTTTTTGCCGGACGTAATATCAGCGCTACCCACGCCGCAATGAGTTCCGCCCGGGTAATGGCCACCTGCGGTCTGCTTGGGCAGGCGGCAGGTACCGCGGCTGCTGTCGCGGTAAAGAACGTATTAAGTCCGCGCGAGGTTTATCAGCGGAAATTAGGAGAATTACAGGCGCAGTTGCAGGCTGACGACTGCTGGCTGCCGGGGAAAAGGCGCGCGATTCCCGAACTTTGCCGGGCAGCGGAACTTCTTTCATCGGTTGAAAACACGGAACTGGTGCGCAACGGCTTCGACCGCCCGGACGGGGATGAAGAAAATTGCTGCCGGGTAAACAAGGGGGACTATCTTGAATATCGTTTCGGACGGGTTGAAGCTGTTAAGGAGATCAGGATAATTTTTGACAGTGATTTGAACCGCGATCATTTGAATATGGTGGCGCAGTACCCGTTGAACATGCCGGAATTCAAAACGCCTGAAACCCTGATAAGGTCTTTTGTTCTGAGTATTGAAAACGAACGCGGGGAAACTGCGGAAATTTTCCGTACGGATAATAATTATCAACGCCTTTTCCGGCTGAACACCGCAGTAAAAGCCCAGGCGGTACGCCTGACGGTCCTCGAA
>JAQUOK010000627.1 GCA_028717165.1 Victivallaceae bacterium
CGATATCTCGTGAAGTTCATCACGTTCTTCCTGGGTCAAAGTCACCTTGTATGAAACTGTCGGCATATTGTACCTCCCGCTTAGTTGGAACAATATAGCACGTTTTGTTACAAATACAAGCTTGACTTAACACTAGCCCCGGTATTGCGAACCGGTATAAGCGCGCCGGACAGTAAACCCCGCGAGTTGCAGTCTATGCTGAAAAAAACTTTTTGAGAAATGGTACGGTTGTGCTTGAAGCTGGAACCCATTCTCCCCGGTTGAATGAATTACTTGAAAGCGGTTTGGCTTTTGACAAATACCTTCTCATAGGAGCAACGACTGTTTAAAAGATTCAATAACTCTTTTATCTCGTCATTCATCATTTCCTGACTTGTCACTGTTCGGGGGAGATGGGGTTGTTTGTCGTTTAAAGCCATGTAAATGGCCTCCAATAAAGATTTTTCATCGTTAACGGTAAAATAAAAAGCATTGTCTTGAAAATATTCCTTTACCGGCTGAATATCCGGTAAAACCAGTTTGCACCCGGCAGCCATAGCCTCCAGGTTGCCAATGCCTGGAGTTTCTGAGTTGCTCACACAAATATGGACTCTGGCTTGCCGGAGTAAAGTATGTACCGTTTCCGTTTCCACCTTGTCGTGGAAAATATGCTGTCCGGCAGCCATAGCCCGGCATTTTTTATAATAACGACGATGAGAGGGGCGGTGACCGCCGCAAAATTGTATCTGCAAATGCGTTTTTTTAAGCGCTTTTATTAAAAATAATTGATTCTTGCGGGGACAGAAATGACCAACGCAGATCAAATCGTAACAACGGCCGGAAAGCAATGACCCGGCGGCGGACGGCGAAAGGTTACAGATATTGTGCACAACATGAACATGAACGTCCTTACGGCAGATTCGACGGACCGGAAGTTTCTCGGCGTTCGAGTTGACAAGGTGGCAGGCGACGCCGTTCAGGAGGTCGTCAAGGGCATGCCCGTATCCCCTTCGAATCGCATGCAGCAACATTGTTCGTTTGCCGTAATTTTTCCAAAAGCAAAGCAGACGCATTATGTTTTTTCCGGTTTCCCGCCAATGATGCCTTCGGGAGGTTAACGGCAGATCTTCCGGAAAAGGCCAATAGGTATCTGCCAGAATAATTTTTTTCCCCGCCAGTTTCGCTTTCTTCCAGTAATACCATGAATCATGAATCCGTTCCAAATGCCAGATTGCAACCCAGGCGTATTGCGTAAGTGAAATATTGATATCGCAGGAAATATCAACCGTTATTCCGTTGGCTTCAAAAGCGATTTTCAAATTTTCCGCCTGTGCGGAATCACCGCCGGGATGAGAATAATAGTCCTGACGCACCCAGAAAAGTATTTTTTGTCCGCCGCCGTTATTCATCGTACAAACCCTTGGCAAAATCGAGCAGTTGCTTCGCGCGGGTATTCCACGTATGCCGGGAAAGAATTGCCGTAATTTCTTCGGTTGAAAAACTTCCACGCCCAACCGCCTTGCGAATTTCCGCCGCAAACTCCTGCAGGGAATTTGCTGCGGCAAGCGGGAGATCGGGATTAAAGGGCAAAGTGGAAACCACCGGACAGCCGCATGCCAGATATTCATAGACTTTTAACGGATCCGCGTTCCTGGAAATGACATTATTTTTAAAGGGAATTATCGCAACGTCAAACGAAGTCATCAGGAAGGGCACTTTCTCATATGGTATTGAGGCAAGTTGAAAAATATTGTTTCCGGCAAGTACCTTATGAGCCGGGATCCCTTTTGCGGTCGGGCCGATAATGATAAAATCATACTCAGGAAGAAGCTGTGCGACATTACGGATTAATTCAATATCCACCCAGACGGATAAAGAGCCCACGAAGCCGATCTTGGGGCGGCCACCGCGCCCGGGCAGATTTACCGGCTCGTAAGGCTTCAACCACTCTTCCGGAACGGCATTAGGCACAACGGCGCATTTTTTCCCCGTCGTCTGATAATATTGCAGCAAACCCGGCGAGACCGTACATAAGCCGTCAACTTTCCGGAGCAAGCGTTTTTCCAGTATCCGGGCGTCTGATTCGTATCGGGCGGGCGCCATTACCGAGATGTAGTCCAGGCAGTCATAGATAAAACGCCCCTCTTTAATACCGCAGACCAGCTCCGTCCACCACGCGGATGATATGATGAAAAGGGTGCGGGAACAAAGGGGAACACGCTTTTTTAACAGATGCCTGAACCACGCTGTGATAAACCGGCCGGGCAATGTTCGCATGATCCGCCATCCGCCCGGAAAAGGCGGCAGGGAAACCACGTTCACGCCGTTATGCGCCTCGTTTCCGGCAAGAAATGCAAAGCAGTACCGCAACGACGGGAGATTGACATACCAGACTTCATGTCCGTTCCGGGCATAAGTTTCTGCCAGTCTGCGTGTTCTGCCGCTGAGTATCGAATGATAATTAACGGCGGCCAAAAATACGATCCGCATCACATTCTCGCCTCTAAAAATGAAATGATTCTCGGAACTGCCCGTCCATCTCCGTAAGGATTGTCAATTTGACTCATGGAAAGATATTGCGGGGTCTCATCCAGCAGCCCTGCCGCCGTATCGTAAAGCAGTTCTCCGTCGGTCCCGACCAGCACGGCGGCGCCTGCCTGAACGGCTTCAGGACGCTCCGTGTTCTCCCGGGTTATGATCACGGGTTTGTTCAGCGACGGAGCTTCTTCCTGGACGCCGCCTGAATCCGTAACGATAAAATGACTTTTCGCCATCAGGAAAAGAAAAGAGAGGTAATCCTGAGGCGGTATCAAATGCACGTTCTTAATATTGCTCAGAGATCGGAAGA
>JAQUOK010000628.1 GCA_028717165.1 Victivallaceae bacterium
CTGGCTCTGGGCAAAAACCTGATGGTTGCGTTCATGCCGTGGTGCGGTTATAATTTTGAGGACGCAATCGTGGTAAGCGAACGCCTGGTCAGGGACGATATTTATACCAGTGTCCATATTGACGAATTTGAGGTTATCAGCCGGGAAACCAAACTCGGTCCGGAAGAAATTACCCGTGATATTCCGAATGTCAGCGAGGATGCCCTCCGCAATCTCGGCATGGACGGGGTTGTCTGCCTCGGAGCGGAAGTTAAACCCGGAGACATTCTGGTTGGCAAGATCACACCCAAAAGCGAAACCGAACTGGCTCCCGAAGAACGCCTCCTGCGCGCTATCTTCGGCGAAAAAGCGGCTGACGTCAAGGATTCGAGTCTGGTCGTCAGCAGCGGCAAGGGCGGGGTGGTTATGGATGTCCGTTACGAATACGCCCAGGACCCGAATCAGCAGGCAATGACCAAATCGGAAATGCGCCGCCAGGTAAAATTTGTTAAAGACAACTACAAAATGGTGCTGAACGAACTGGTCGAGGAACTGGCCGACCGTCTGGCCGACCTGATGCTGGGGCAGAAGCTGCCGCATTCAATTTACGATGAATCTTCCAGCAAGGACAATGCGATCCTGATCAGTTCGAACCGCAAAGTGACCCGCAGTTCCATCCTGAAACTCGCCAACAAATATAATTGCTGGCGCATGAAGGACTGCCCGCTTAAAGAATCCATTTCGGAACTGATTGCGATTTACGCTCCCCGTTTTGAAGAAAATGAAAAAACCCGGGAAGAAGCGATCACCACTTTGGAAAACGGTGAATCCGTTGATCCGGGCGTTATCAAACGGGTTAAGGTTTATATTGCCTGTAAACGCACTTTGCAGGTCGGCGATAAAATGGCCGGGCGCCATGGAAACAAAGGTATTGTTTCGAATATCGTCGCAGTGGAAGACCTGCCGTTCATGGATGACGGCCGTCCGGTTGATATTGTTCTCAACCCCCTGGGCGTGCCTTCCCGTATGAATGTCGGACAGGTGCTGGAAACGCATCTCGGCTGGGCGGCGAAAATGCTCGGCATGAAAGTCGCTACTCCGGTATTCGACGGTATCCGTGAAGAAAAGATCGTCGATTTGATGATCAAAGGCAACGGTGAAAACGCGAAAGTCGAAAGCCGTAATTATAATTGGGGATTCAGGAAAAACGCCGAAGGCAAACTGGAATATGACGGAAAAACCGTTCTTTACGACGGCCGTACCGGCAATCCTTTCGGTCAGCGGGTCATGGTCGGCCAGATTTACATGCTGAAGCTGGACCATCTGGTCGCCAATAAAATACATGCCCGCGCCGTCGGCCCGTACTCCCTGGTTACCCAGCAGCCGCTCGGCGGCAAAGCCCAGCATGGCGGCCAGCGCTTCGGGGAAATGGAAGTGTGGGCGCTGGAGGCGTACGGAGTCGCTTATGCTCTGCAGGAAATGCTTACCGTCAAGAGCGATGATGTTTCCGGCCGGGCCCGCATTTATGAATCGATCGTGAAAGGACATAATGTCCTTGACGCCGGCCGGCCCGAGTCCTTTAACGTGCTGTTGAAGGAAATGCAGAGCCTGGGACTGGATATCCGCACTGTCAAGAAAAATCACGGAACCAAATAGCTGGAGGGATGAACTTTGATTGACAATACTTATGCCTACAGGGAATTACTCGGCAAGTCTTCAACGAATTCGTTCGAAGCGGTTTCGATAAATGTCGCTTCTCCGGACGTTATCCGTTCATGGAGTTTCGGCGAAGTAAAAAATCCTGAAACCATTAACTACCGCAGCTTCAAGCCGGAAAAGGGCGGGCTCTTCTGTGAAAAGATTTTCGGGCCGACCCGTGACTGGGAATGTAACTGCGGAAAATACAAACGGGTGAAACATAAAGGCATC
Source organism: Victivallaceae bacterium (assembly GCA_028717165.1). GTDB lineage: Bacteria > Verrucomicrobiota > Lentisphaeria > Victivallales > Victivallaceae > JAHOYW01. The sequence goes on from JAQUOK010000628.1 coordinate 1,909, forward strand.
GTTTGCGACCGCTGCGGGGTTGAAGTTACTCAATCCAAGGTCAGAAGAGACCGCCTGGCGCATATCGAGCTCGCAGTTCCGGTTACCCACATCTGGTTTTTCAAATGTATGCCGAGCCGTATCGGACTGATGCTGGATATGACCGCAAAATCTCTTGAACGCGTTGTTTACTATGAAGACTGGGTGGTTACCGATTCCGGCGATACCCCTCTGGAAGTCGGACACGCGATGAGCGAACACGAATACCGTCAGGCCCGCGAGGATTACGGCGATGCTTTTGAAGCCAATATGGGCGCTTCCGCGATCTTGACGCTGCTGGAAAAAGTTGATCTGCCCTCGCTGAGATCCAAACTTGAAACCAGTCTTGACGAAACCAAGAACAAAGCGATCCGCAAGAAACTGGCTAAACGTTTGCGTCTGGTTGAAGGTTTTATCAAAAGCAATTCCCGCCCGGAGTGGATGGTTATGACCGTCCTGCCGGTAATTCCGCCGGATCTGCGTCCCCTGGTTCCGCTCGAAGGCGGCCGTTTCGCGACTTCCGACCTGAATGACCTCTACCGCCGTGTCATCAACCGCAACAACCGTTTGAAGAACCTGCTGCAGCTGAGTACTCCGGAAGTGATCATCCGCAACGAAAAACGGATGCTGCAGGAAGCGGTTGACGCTCTGATCGACAACGGCCGTCACGGCCGCGCCGTTACCGGAGCCGGGAACCGTCCTTTGAAATCCCTCAGCGACATGCTTAAAGGCAAACAGGGCCGCTTCCGCCAGAACCTGCTCGGTAAACGGGTTGATTACTCCGGACGTTCGGTTATTGTTGTCGGGCCGGAACTCAAGTTGCATCAGTGCGGTATTCCGAAGAAAATGGCTCTGGTTTTATTTGAACCGTTCATCATTCATCACCTGAAAGGCCGCAA
>JAQUOK010000629.1 GCA_028717165.1 Victivallaceae bacterium
GTTTGCTCGCGGGTATCGATGATAATTTTGAGCCGACTATCCATTCTTAGAACGGGACATCGTCTGGGATATCGTCTGAATCGTTATTACCGCCGAACGGATCAAATGCGCCGCCGGAAGGATTGGCCGCGCCGCTTCCGGATTTACCGAGCATGGATGCCAGCATGTCGTTTGCGTCTTTATTGTCGATTTCAACGTCAAAATTTTTGCTGACATAGAAATTGATATGACCGCTTTTGCTTTCCTTGCCGAAAAAGCTTATCGGCTTTCCTTTCAGGACGTTTAATTTAGTCATATCGGAATCCTGCAATCCGAGTTCGGCCAGCGTGTTAAGCGCAAGCTGATAACGCGGGGTACCGTCCGGGGCATAATCCTCGGACATCTCCATGTAAATATCTGCCTTGCCGTAATCATTGGTTACAGCGGAGATTTTTACTTCAAACCGTGCGCTACTGTTTTCGAAACGAGGCTGGATAACCTTGGCATCGGTGATAACACCGGTATGATTGCCAACTCCAAGCTGATAATAGGCTTTCTGTTCCATGATACTTTTCCTTATCTTGATTGAATTTTGGTTACTTTTTTGATTTCAACGCCTTCGATTTGCGCGGCGTCTTTGTGGAGGTTGACGTATGCGCGGATTTTGCTTTCATCCACACTGCAGAATTCGCGTGGTACGAGATTAGGATTGACTACCGTAAATTCGTAGACAATCCTGGAACTGCTGACCATTTTAAACGGCGCGGCCGTTACCGGTTTTATGGCCGGTGCGGGTTCCGGAACGCGAGCCGCATCCCCGAACGGATCATCGGACACGGCGGCGGCTTCCTCTGCCTGATGGCGCTTTTCCGCTTCCGCAGCGGCCAGTCTGGCGGCGGCTTCTTCCTGCTCCCGCCGCTTCCGTTCCTGTTCTTCAACCCATCGCGCCATTGCTTTTTTAAGCCGGGCTTTTTCCGACTCGAGTTCAGCACGTTCCTTATCGGCAAGCGCCTTGATTTGGCTGGCCGCATCATTGAACGGCCGGGCCAGCTCCAGACGCTTACTTTCCAGATTATTGGAATGGCCGGTTACTTTTTTCAGGACAAACTCGGCATTGGTATAATCCTGTTGTCCGGCAATGGCCGTAACGGCTTTGGATTCCAGAAGGATTTCATCACGCATTTTCAACCAGTCATTTTGGATGGAAACACTTGAGCTTATGTTTTTCAGTTGAAGTTCCATTATTTACCTGCCTCTTTTTGCCGTTTCCGGATTTCAGTTTTCAGGGCTTCGACGTGTCCGGTGGTCATTTCCGGGAACTTGTCCCGGTTATTCAGGCAGGAAACCAGAGCTTCAACCTTTTCGAATTTCGCCCAGGGCAGACCCGCAAAGGCCGGAATCGCGGTAATCGGACATGTGGAATAATCCACTTTTTCGGCTTCCTGCTTCCGTTTGTCAGCTTCGTCGAAAAGCTGTTCACCGGGAGTTTTTGCCGCCGCCTGTTTTCCAGCGTCCGTGTCCTCGGTTTCCTTAATTTCGGTAGCCGTTACGTCCACGGTTTCGCCCTGCGGTTCCGGTTTCGGCTTGGCTTTGCCGGTCTTTTTAAGCGCGGCGTTCGCGGCCGCAGGATCGATGACCTTTTCCTCGCGCGGAGTAGCAACCTCCGTAAAACTGGCCGTTTCTTCCGGAGTATAGACACCCTTGCAGACTTGCGGGGCAATCGTGCGGATAGATTCGCTTACCAGCCGAGCCCAAAGCATTTCCTTGCGGCGCCGGGGAGTGTTCCAGTTGTCCTTGAGTGTTTTTCCATCCGCGCAGTAAACATAGGATTCGTTTTTTGCATCTTCCCATGTGAAGGAGTTCTCAAGTTTCCTTCCGTCAATTTCGAAGGTTGCCGCAGCAGTTTCCGGGGAATATTCAATTATCGTATACTTACCGCCAATTTGTGTAAAAGTTGCCAGCATGGCATCCGCACGCATGGACGGCTTTTTGTCGATAATGTGATACGTCCTGATAAAATCAAGCGGCGTAATTTTTTCCTGATAGCAGGTCATGGCAAGAACCATACCGGCAGAATCGGAATTAATTCCAAACATACCTGATTTTGCGATCGCGGTTCCAATTTCGGCAAGATCATTGATTGAAGCTACCGGCAACTGGATATTTTCCTGTTTAACAAGCTCATTCATGGTTACTCCCCCTGCTCGTTTTCCTGTTCGGATTCAGTTTCCTGCTCCGGTTCAGGTTCGGTTTCGGTTTGGGGTTCCGATTCGGATTCCGGCTCATCCTCGATTACTCCGGCATCCACAACTTCCACCGGTTGGCGCTGGAGCAGATATTTACGGTCGCCTTCGGAATCGTCTCCGAATACAACCCGGTAAACATTCCCTTCCAGCCCCTTTTCGCTCGGAGCGTGATTGACCAGTTCTTTGGCTTCCATGGGAGTCTTGAAACTCTCCCATCCTTCAGACGAAAAGTCTTCGGCTTCGCGATCTACCATCGGCACGGACAGTTTATTGGCGAAAACGAAAACCGGCATGTCATCGTCCGGTTCCTGCGGCCCGATAGCGTTAATGAACAAATCTGAACGTTCACTGCTGGTCATCGGCTGCTCGCGGATAACTTCACCGGTGTCCATCCTGATCAGGGACTTAATCCCATCCTGCGGCGTGTTGAAATGTATTGCGCATTCAACCGAACGCATTTCCTTGCCGTTGGAAACGATGATTCCGAGACGGTTGATTTCCGCGTTGCAGGCGTCGATGCTTGCCTTCAGGCTGGAATTAACCGATTTCTTTTCATCTTCCAAGCTGTTCCGGCGCTGCGTCTCTTTCGAAAGT
>JAQUOK010000630.1 GCA_028717165.1 Victivallaceae bacterium
CAATAATTTTCTTTATCCGCTGGACGAATATTTTTCTACCATGACCCGGGCGGAAACCGACTTCCGGATTAATAGAAAACTATGGCCGGTAATCAAGCGCAGAGGCCCCGGCGGCAGGGAGCATATCTGGGCCATGCCTTACGGCGGAGCTTTGGGAATGGTACTTCTGTATCAGAAAAATATTTTCGATGAAAAAGGCATTGCGTATCCTGATAAAAACTGGACTTGGAAGGACCTGCTGGACGCTTGCAAACGCATAACTGATCCCTCAAAAGGAATTTACGGTTTTCTCCTTGAAAGATTTAAACGTGAATCCTATCTCTGGACGACTTTCCTCTGGTCGGCCGGCGGTGAAGCGATGGTATATAATCCCGCGCGTGATGAGTGGCGCTGCGTTTTTGATACGCCGGCGGCAATAGAAGCGTTAGACTTTTATATTCGCCTCAGCGCCGAAAAATGGACAGATAAAAACGGCAATATCCGCAGGGGATATTCGTCAAAAGACGCTTCCGATTCAAATATGAAATGGGAACGCGGCGAAATAGCAATGAAATTTTCCGAAATCGATGAAAAAGTTTTTTCCACAATTAACCCGGACGTAACCGGTCTGTGTCCGGTACCGCTCGGTCCGGGAGGCAGACGCGGCGCAATGCTGAACAGCCGGATGATGGGCTTGTATTCGCAGATAAAAGACCCGGCAGTGCGCGACGCGGCCTGGGAATACATGTTTTTTTACGACTCCGAGGAAGCGGCGCGGATCAAGACGAAAATAATGGTGGAAGGCGGCCTTGGGCAGTTCATCAACCCGAAATACCTGCGGCTGTTCGGTTATGCCGACTTTGAACGGCTGGCGCCGAAAGGCTGGGCGGAAACTTTTGATATCGCGATCGCCACCGGGAAACCTGAACCTTACGGCAAAAACAGTAATTACGCTTATGATATGATGACGTTTCCCATTCAGGAAGCCGAACAGCTTGCGCTGAACGACCAACTGCCGGAAAACAAAGAAGCGCGTTTAAAAGTATTGCAGGGTCTGCTCAAATCCGCCTGCGCGCGGGCCAACGAGGAAATGATCGGGCTGGTGACGCCGGAGGAACGCTTGAAACGGCGGATCACCGCCTGGATCGCCCTGGCCGCGATCGCCGCCGGGTTCGCCTGGGTTTTCCGCAGGATATTCCGGACCTTTTCCCCGCCGCCGCAAGCCGGGAGAGCACGGGAAAAATGGGCTTTCACAAAATACAAATGGGCCTATGTTTTACTGCTGCCGGCCGTGGTCCTGATCCTGCTCTGGAATTATATCCCGCTTATCCGCGGTTCGGTAATGGCCTTCTTCGATTACCGGCTGCTGGGCGATTCGGCCTGGGTCGGGGTTGATAATTTCGGCGACCTGCTCTATGACCGCTACTGGTGGACTTCGGTCTGGAACGCCCTGCGCTACAGTTTCCTGGTCATGGCGCTGACTTTCCTGCCGCCCGTGATCCTCGCCGTATTCCTTCAGGAAATCCCCAAAGGCAGACTGTTTTTCCGCACCGTCTATTACCTCCCGGCAGTGGTTACCGGACTGGTTACCGTACTCTTGTGGAAACAGTTTTTCGACCCGTCCGAAATGGGCATGCTCAACGCCGTTCTGCTCAAAATCCCCGCCGGAGGCTTCATCCTGATCGGACTGTTCCTCGGCGCCGTTACCCTGCTTTTCGCCAGACGCCTCAAACTGTACGGGTTTTATTTGAGCATGACGGTTTTTATCGCCGTCGGGATCGTTATTTTCCTGGCCTGCTCCGCCCCCGCGGCGGCGATACTTTTCCCGAACGGCGAAAGTTTATCCGCAACTTTGGCGGCGCTCCCCGGACGGTTGTTCGCAACCCGCCCCGAACCGTTCCGCTGGCTCAGCGACCCGGATACTTCGATGCTCGCCTGCGTGATCCCGATGATCTGGGCCGGAATGGGCCCCGGCTGCCTGATCTACCTGGCGGCGCTCAAAGGCATTCCCGACGACTATTACGAAGCCGCCGACATCGACGGCGCCACGTTCATCGACAAACTGCTTTTCGTGGTCTTCCCGCATCTCAAGTTCCTGATCATCATTAATTTCGTCGGCGCTTTCATCGGTTCCTGGTACAGCGCCACCGGCAATATCCTGGTCATGACCGGCGGCGGCGCCAATACCGAAACCGCCGGGCTCCATATCTGGTACAAAGCTTTTACGTATCTGAAATTCGGCCCCGCCACCGCAATGGCCTGGATGCTCGGGTTTATCCTGATCGGCTTCACCGTGCACCAGCTCAGGATGCTCTCGAAAGTTGAATTCAAAGCCACCGGCGGCAAATAGCGTCGAAGGTTTCATAAAAAAATAAAAAAAATACCACCGCACCGGGACGTTCCCGGACGCGGTCCAGCGGCGGAACGCTGGCCGAGCCTCTTGACGGCTCGAAATTTTGCGCGGCTTGCCGCGCCGGGAAGTACCGCTCTCAAAAAGCGAGGCTTTGCAAATTTTTTGCAAAGCTGTGAGTTTTTTGAGCACGAACGGAGTGGTGCGCGGCGCTTTGCCTTACTTCTTTGTAAAGGCGCAAAATCGGCATAAAGCCGCTTCCTGCGGTCGCTATTTATACGATTTTGACCATTGCCAAAGAAGCGGCGGCAACGTGATGAAAAAGTGTTCTGAAAAACAAAAAACCTTTGTTTTTCAGACAGTAGTTAAAAAGTCAATAACATAAACAAAATTGCAGAATGAAAGTTTTGACAAAACCGGCGGCAAATAAGGAATAATTATGTCTATCATATCTGAAATCGGGAGAAAATCACTGAAAGTACGACT
>JAQUOK010000631.1 GCA_028717165.1 Victivallaceae bacterium
AATCAACTTCAGCCTTCATTTTAAACCCTGGAGATCCCGTCATGTCAAGCCTGAAATGATCGGCTGAATCCTCGTTCTCCCCTATATGGCCTTCACTCCGCCATTTTTTGAGGGTATCTCCCCAAAAATGTTCGAACAAACCGATCCGGTCAACCGGTTCCCGTTTCAGAATCCGCGCTATGCGTTCCCTGCCTGTAAGCTCTTTCATGATAAAAATCCTTTTGTTAAATATTTTACTAAATATTTTAGCTAGTGAAACAAAATTTGTCAAGAGGCAAAAAGATTTTTACGGATATTTTTGACAAATTAAGCGTAATTATTTTTTCCGGAAACAACAGGGTGTCATACCGGTATAGCGCTTAAACACTGTGGAAAAATACTGACTCGAGGAAAATCCCAGCTTGAAAGCGATTTCGGTAATATCGGCGTTCCTTCCGCCCAGCAAACGGCAGGCTTCCTCTATGCGCATACGCTGCAGACAGTCAGCCGCGGTAATTCCGGCCGCCTGCTTAAAACGCCGGGAAAATTGCGATTTACTCAAACCGCAGGCCGCAGCAATATCATCAAGCAATATATTGTCCGCGAGATTTTTCTTCATATATGCCCTGGCTTTTCCGGCGAGCAGATCATTTGCCGGTTTCCCGGCCTTCTGAAAACTTTTAGCGGTATCCAGTATTATCCGGCATAATATCAGCCGCATTTCCAGCTCATACCAGGGATTTTTCTTTCCCCGACACAGAACATCAAGCAACTCAGTGAAATGTCTGTCAAGTCCCTGTTCAGCCTGAACCGCTACCCCCGACTTGACGGAAAAAGCGTCAAAGATCAGTTGCAGTTCCCGCCGATTGAACGGAGTGTTGCGCCGGGATGTTTCAACATTCCTCAAATCAAGCACATACCAGAACAGCCAGCAGGGAGCTATAATGCCTTCGGCGCCGCGATGCCGGACATGCCGCGGAACAATCGCCAGGGTACCGCCCGACTGCTCCAATCTGACGCCGCCTTCCACCTGCCAGTCCGCAAAACCTTTCATTACGTAAGTTATTTCCGGACCGGTTTCATGGACATGCTTTCCAAGCCCCAGAGAATAATTGAAATTATGAAAACCGCCGCTGTAAATTATCGGCAGTTCAATCTCAAGTCCTGTAAAATTATATCTTGTCCCGCTCATTTGTATAATATCGTGCTATCCCTGATAACGAAAGCATTATTCATAAAAAAACATTATATTTACAATATATACTCATAACAACAGGAGATACAAGCAATGACTTCTAAAGAAATTGTCCGGCGTACCGTAAAATTCGAATTTCCCGAACGCGCGGCGCGCTCGTCTCCGCCCGAATACGGCAGTGATTTCGGCGGAATCGGAATGAACCCTTCCGTGGACGCCCGTCCGACTGAAAAAGGCATCAATACCGACGAATGGGGCGCGGTCTGGGAAAACATCGGCATCTGCAAAATGGGAGAGGTGAAAGATTACCCCCTTAAAGACTGGTGCGACTGGAATAAACTGCATATTCCGGACGTTGATTCCGGCTTCCGCCGGGAAAGCGCCAGGCAGGAAGCCCTGAACAATAAACTGTCGGATAAATTCATCCTGGCCTGGGGCGTTTCCCTGTATGAACGTATTCATTTCATCCGGGGGCTGGAAAATACCTGGACGGATATTTATCTGGAACCGGATAATTTAAAAATGCTGCTGGACGTATTGACCGATATGAACCTGAAAGCGATCCGGCATTATCGGGAATTGGGGGCTGACGGTTACATGTTCTGTGATGACTGGGGATTACAGAATAAGTTGATGATCGATCCGGTAAAATGGCGGGAAATCTGGAAACCGGCGTATCAAAAAGTATATGCAGCCGCCCACGCAGCCGGAATGCTGACTTTTCTTCACAGTTGCGGCTATATAGTTGAAATCCTCGATGATCTGATTGACGCCGGGCTCGACGTAATCCAGATGGACCAGCAGCAGAATATGGGATTGGACCTGCTCAGCAGCCATTTCCGGGGCAGAATAACTTTCTGGTGCCCGGTGGATATACAAAACATGATGTGCCGCGGTTCCCTGGACGAGATTCGCGCTTACGCCCGTGAAATGTTCAATAAACTGTCAACCCCGGCCGGCGGCTTCGTAGCCGGATACTACGGGGATCCGGTGGGAGCGGGACATTCTCAGGAAGCGATCAGAGCCATGTGCGAAGAATTCGTCAAACTGAAATATTGACCCGCTGATAATCATTCGCCGTAAACTGCGAGAAAATCGGCAAAAACGTTATGAACCGGCTTCTGTCCCTTGAATTGCTCAATCAGTGCGGAAAAATCTTTGTTGTGCTCGTTTCCGTAGTTTGTAATATAGCCGAAGAACTCCGGAAACAGGATATTTGCGTAAAAGCTTTCCAAGCCCTGCCGCAGTTTCTTTTCGTCCCGGATTATTTCTGAATTTTCCCGGAGATGCCTGAACATTTTTTCCCGTTCGCCTGCGTTTGCAGGGCGTATGTCCAGAGGATCGAGTTCTATTTCGAACGGGCGCAGTTCAAGGGCGCTTATTTCAGATCCCTTAAAGCTTACCGCAGGAACAAATGAGCGCCGCGTCCAGGGATAGGGTTTAAAATGCGCCTGGTCAAATAAAAAATTCCCCAAACTGTAGAATATCAGCGAGTCGTTGATGCGTTCAATCCCCTGCGGCACATGCGCATGGTGCCCGATTACCAGTTTTACCCCCGACCTGGCGAGTTTCCGGCAAAGCTCAAGGAACTGCAGTCGCGGAAAATCCATGAATTCATAGCCTTCATGCATGATCACTAC
>JAQUOK010000632.1 GCA_028717165.1 Victivallaceae bacterium
GGTTCTTTTTTTGATTATAAGATGTAATTTTTCATTGAATTGGTCTTTTTTGATTAATTTACACCTCTTTCAAAACAAAGCATCTCTCTCATTATCAAATTCTTAGATTTTTACGGACTGGCTCTAAACTATAACCGGAAAAAGGAAAATGCAAAGGAGTAAAATAAAAGAGTCTTGAATATCGACTCCTGAAAACACTGTTTGGGACGGATAAACACGGACTCAGGATTTATTATGCCAGGCGGCAACCGTTTTTCTGCACCAGTTGCCCCAGGTTACAACGTCAGCCACGGTATTGATGAACTGGTATCCCATCGCAATAAGCTCCAGGTGATTTTCGATACTGCCGACAGTGCCGGCGAATTTGCCGTGTTTGCGGGCGGCTTCAGCGATTTTCAGGCGGGCATCCCGTATCTTCGGGTCATTAAACTGTCCCGGAATCCCCAGCGAATGGGAAAAATCCCCCGGTCCGAAGAAAAGAATATCATAACCTTTAACCGCCGCGATTTCGTCAAGTTCATCCATCGCTTCATAATCCTCTATCTGCAGGATTATAAACCTTTCGCGGTTGGCCTGTTCCAGATATTCCACGAAGGGTATCATGCAGTAAGCGCCATCGGCGTTGCCGCCGTCAACCGGGCGTCTTCCGACCGGCTGAAAACGGGTCATCCTTATTATTTGTGCGGCATCTGCGGCGTTCATGACATGCGGCACCATTATGCCGGTCGCATCAAGTTCAAGCGGCCTGACGTAATCGCTGTAACTGCCGCGCGGACCCCGGCAGACCAGATCGCAATCGTGCGCTTTGGCCGCCAGTATCTGTTCCTGGAGCTGACGATAATCAACCGCCGTATGTTCCTGGCAGGCCCATAAACAATCAAAACCGCTCAGCGCCGCGATTTCATATGCCCTCGGATCACTGAAATTCAACTTTACGCAATTGACCGTTTCTCCGGCCCGCAGTTTGCGGAGCACATTACTTGACCGCATTTTCATAATGCAAAAACCCGTATTTGTATTTTAAAATTAGTATTATTAATTATTGATAAAATACAGTCTTTCCTTGCTTTTGTCAAGAATAAAACAGTATTTATATTACAAAAAGGATTAAGTTTTAAGATTTAGGAGCCGTTCAGAAATAACCTTTACATTTGCCCGGTTCTCGTGAATGCTTTTTGTGCCGTCGGCTTTACTGCCTCGATTATGAAGCAAAATGGACTTTTTCAGTAACGACTAAGTTAGTTCTTTTCTGGCGACGTCACAAAGTTTCGTCATCCAGAAATCAACATCTTTCTGTTTTTCGGCCTCAACCAGAATGCGGATTTTGTTTTCAGTACCGGAATACCGCACTACCGTGCGCCCGAAACCGTCCAGGGCTTTTTCACAATTTCGGATAGCGTCCTGCAAAGCCGGGATTTGTTCTATCGGGATTTTCTCCTGTACTTTAATACCCTCAAGGCGTTGCGGGTAAACCCGCATGAAATCGGTTGCTTCCGCCAGTGTTTTATTGCTTTTCAGCATTTGCCGGAGCACATGCAAAGCCGTGATAATGCCGTCCCCGGTAGTCGCATAATCCATGAAAATGATATGCCCCGACTGTTCGCCGCCGATATTGAAATCGTTTTTGCGCATTTCCTCGATCACGTAACGGTCGCCCACTGCTGTCTGAACCACCGTTATCCCGGCTTTCTCCATCGCTTTGATCAGGCCTAAATTACTCATGCTGGTGACCACGACCGTATTCCCGGACAGACGCCCGCGCTGTTTGAAATCCAGAGCCACCATCCCGATAATGCGGTCGCCGTTTATCTCGTTGCCCTCGGCGTCGCAGAAAATCACCCGGTCGGCGTCGCCGTCCAGTGAAATGCTCAAATCAGCCTTATGCTTCCTGACCAGTGCGGCCGCATGTTTTGAAAACGTCGCCCCGCAGCCGTCATTTATATTATGGCCGTCAGGCGAAACCGCCGTAACGATGACTTCCGCGCCGAGTTCCCGGAAAATAAGCGGCGCTAGCGAGTAAGCCGCGCCGTTGGCGCAATCAAGGACTATTTTCAACCCTTTCAGGCTCCAGTTGCCGATTGACCCTTTTGCAAACGCTATATAACGTCCGCGTGCATCATCTATACGAAACGCCTTTCCTATTTTCGAGGGCGGAATAAGTCCGGAACTCAGTTCCTTGCCCAGGATATGTTTTTCTATTTCCAGTTCCATATCATCCGGCAGCTTAAAACCGTCATGGCCGAAAATCTTGATTCCGTTGTCATCCGCCGGATTGTGCGAAGCCGTAATCATAATTCCGCAGGACGCGCACATCGATTTCGTCAGATGCGCCACTGCCGGGGTAGGCATCGGCCCGACCGCAATAACATCCATTCCCATACTGAGCATGCCGCTGGTAATAGCGTTTTCCAACATATAGCCGGAGAGCCGGGTATCTTTGCCGAGAATAGCTTTGCGCAAGCCAAGACCGGCGGCTCCGAAAACATGCGCGGTCGCCTTGCCGAGCAAAAGAGCCAGTTCCGCGGTAATAGGGTAATGATTGGCTTTGCCCCGTACGCCGTCCGTTCCAAAGAGCTTCCTCATATTCCTGTATTCCTGTATTTAGTCGTTGCTGAACCCCCTTTTAAACAATTAGAGTTCAGTCACTTATTTTATCAAACGCCGGTTTTTTGTTGCAAACTTTTCAGCTTGTTTTTATATTTCGCATAAAAAATTTGCTTTAAAAATATTTTTCCCGATAAAGCAATTTAAACCGGAAAAACAACAAAAGCAAACCGCTTGTCAGAGCTAAACAGCTTTAGGATTCATTAAAAA
>JAQUOK010000633.1 GCA_028717165.1 Victivallaceae bacterium
TGTCCCGCGCTTTGCCCGCATACATCTCGTCAAACAGCGCCGGCCGGTCAAGGCCGTTGGGGTTTCGCATCCAAAGCGCATCCGTCGCCATCCTCGCGGTGTATTCGTAAAGCCGGGTCAACCGCTCCTTGTCGGCATATTCCGTAATATGGTAGGAATTACGCCCGTCAATAACGATCAGCCGGTTGTTGTCCCGGAGATGATACATCAGCACCGGCGCAAGAAACGACAAGGGCAAATACAGGATCAGCAGTCCGGAAAGGAGCCGGTTTTTATTGCGGTATGAAGGATTTTTCATTCCTGTTCCTCCTCCCAGTAACGCATCCCGGCAACTTTGAACGGCAACTCAATATCATTACCGCTTCGCTCCAGGCGCATCATCAACGCGAAATCGCGCCGATTAACATAGGAATGCCCGAAATAAACACCGCTTCGGACCAGAACGCCTTTGACCAAGGCATGATATTGCCCGTTGACCAGTGAAAAATCGACTTTGGACGATTCGATTTCCTGATAGACGAAGCGCGTTTCGAACATTTCCTGCGTGTCATTGAGATAGCCCTTTGCCTGGCCCCGGCCGCGTTTTGTGAATACGAATTCAAGCATCCGTTCATTGCCAACGTCATAGCGCCGCGACAGCAGCGCGTAAGCCGCCCGGAGCGCGATGTCTTTAATTACCCTTCCGGATTCCACCGAAGCGGAATTGCCGAGATAAACGCTCGAATCCCGCGCCAGCACGATCACATGGTCCGGCATCGTCATATATTGATAGACAAAAAAAAGTCCGATCAGCAAAAAAGTGACGCAAAGCAGATGAAAGGCGAGCCAGACGCTCATGATTCGACGTTCCCGCCATACCAGTTCGTACATGTCCGGTTTATTCATTTCACCCTCTCAGATCTACTGCCGGAACTTCCGTTGCCGTTTCCCCCTTTGCTGCCGCCCGCCGCACGGGATATGGCGTCCGAAACGGATTTGCCTACACTTTTTCCCACGTTTTGTCCGGCCTTGGAAAGCGCCATTATATTCGATGCCGTATTGAGGGTCATCGCCACGGCATTGCCGATCCCGGCACCCCGGAAAAGTGAGATACACGCCCACGGAATGCCGACGTACATCACCAGGCAAAGCAGAATAAAAACGCAGGCGAAGGAAAACAGCGCCCCGGCGGCTCCGGCGGCGACGATAATCGCTCCCGGAGGGGAAGAGGCAAGAACCGACAAGGTTCCCGCCGCCACGCCGGAAGCCCCGACCGCCGAAGCCGCTGCCGCCGCCATTCCGGTATGTTCCCACAACTGGCAGATCGTCCACAGCAGAGTTAAATCCCCGAACACCATGCAAAGCGGCATCATTACGAAGCCGAAAGCCATGGTCAGGAAATTCACGCCGATCGATTTGGTTTCCGGAACCGTCAGCATGGCGATAAAGATCGGGGACAAGGTCTTGAGGATCAGGAAAAGTCCGCAGCAGACCAGTATCATGGCGTCCCGGATGAATTTCCCGACCCAGATGCCGCCGCGATACAGCAGATTTGCCAGGCTGACCACCACCGCCTCATACCACGACCCCTCGATTTCCACTGAGAGCATGACCTTTACCGATTCTTCAACCCGGTGCCCGGCATTGAGCCCCCAGGACAACATGCCTTTAAAGAGATGGTCGGCCATCGCCGGAAATATCGCGATCAGCACTACCGCCAGCAGTACACCGGTCAGATATTTTAGCCCGAGGTATTCCCCGAACTGCTGATAATTCCGGTAAACCGAAAGAAAGATCAGAAGCAGCGCGAAACAGATGCAGACATTGTACATCTGCTCAAGCGTATCGAAGATCACCTGGTTGACGTTTTGAAAAGTTACATTGCCGCTCATAGGTCACCTGTTAATGAAATCTTCGATAAAGTTGTTACCTATAGAACCTTTCGATTCCATAGCGGAAACGCCGCTTTCATTGATGTTCCGGGCGTCATAAATGCTTTTCGCCCGCTTCAAATCAGCCTCGTCGATTCGTAAGTTTTCGGAATACATCTGCCGGGCAACCATTGCGGAGTGCATGGTCTGCACCGCCAGCATTTGACCGAGCGTATTGGACTGCCAGATACCGTTTTTGTAAGTGACGTGCTGAAGTTCGGTCAGATTTGAATCACGACCGTTGAACTTCTGGTCCTCCCGGTTCAACTCCTGGAGCTGGAGCAGCGACTTCGGCCCCCACTCGGACATGAATTTATGAACGGCCAGCGCGCCTTTCTGGGTATCCGCCAGGTTCTCGGAACGCTGCACTTCGGCGTCCGCCAGCGTATAATCAACCTGCCGGAGCATATATTCGATATTGCCGGTATTGGCGACCTTGGAGTCGGCCATATTCAGCGCCTCACGGGTGATATTCAGCGCCGCCGTGATCTCATGTTCGTGCCAGAATTCGCTGTTCATATAGGAAACGAGTTTCTGCGGGTCGCCGATATAATCCGAAATATTGACGGCGGTATCGTACATATCCTTGCAGGTGGAATAAGTATCCTTCGCAACCTTGAGCGTGTCGATGCCGGTTTTCAAAATTTCCCCGGTTTTGCCCAACTGGTCGATCTGGTAGTCAATATCCAACTGCTGATACAGTTCGTCCTGTATCGCCTTGACGGTGTCATGGATATACGTCACGCTGTCATGCACGGCATAAGTCGCCCACGCCGACGGCACGAATGTTATCGTCAAAAGTAATAGAAATAATTTATATTTTCGCATAGCCCCCTCCTTATTCCGTTACTGAAAGTGAAACCGTGGACGGAACATATTTCACGCCGTTATCCGGATAC
>JAQUOK010000634.1 GCA_028717165.1 Victivallaceae bacterium
CTTCGCCATTGAGGAAAATACAGAAATTTCTGAAAGGACAATAGGGGCGTTTGACTTGTTTGTAACCATTATCTGGTTTGCCATGCCCCATGGAGTTTCCTCCGGTGAATTAACAAAAAACAGAAGACATACTGCCAGTATAGCAAAAATTGCAATAAAAGTCAATAACTTTTTTAGTGTTAATAAAATTTCCCCGAAAAATTACAACAACTTAACCATGGAGGCGCTATGAATCAGAAAATGACTCAAGCATGTAGGCCCGAAAAAAATGAACAATTTTTCAGGAGAAACAACATTTTGGGACTAAAAAATTACGAAAATCGGGAGATACGAAATTTGTGGAGACTCTGTCGAGCCGTAGACGTTGAACGTGTTTCGGCTCGTGAGGACACTCTCCCTCCAGGAAACGCACAAGGCGACGATAGATGTAAAACGAAAATGGGGTATCCGGGAAAATAAACTTCCCAAGCTCAAACTAAGATAAAAATACCTTGAATTGATAAGTTCTGGGATGACAATGAAGTTTAATAATAAATCCAGTAAAATCAGGAGGTTTATAAATGGGGAGATTATTACTTGTCGGATTGAGTTTATTTTTAACAATGTACGGTAGTTTTAAAAGCCATGCTGACGCGAAGGATTCCGATCTGCAAAAGAAATTCGGTTTCCCGTACTATTGGGGCGAAGTAATTCCCACCCCGCAACAGGCAGAATATAAAAATAAGTTTTTGTTATTAGCCGATCTCATTAAGAACCTTAATTATACCTGCATTATGCTGGAACCCAACCCGGAAAAAGAATTAAACTTCGCCGCTAAAATATTACGGGAACGGTTTGCCAAAGTAATGAGTTCGCCGTTAACAGTTGTCTCCGGCAGTAAATTACCTGAAAATAGCAAAGTATGTATAAAAATTACCAACAGTAAGACCGGAAAACCTGTTCAGGGGTACAAATTGAACGTATCTGTAGATAACGGCGTTACTTTTGTCAACTGTACCGGCAATGACGCCGCAGGCGCTTTTTATGCTGTCGCGACGCTTAGCCAGTTGTTAAAAATAGAAAATGGCAAACTGTATCTGAGGGAGGCGGACATTACGGACTGGCCTTTTACCCTGAACCGTTGTGTCGGAAACAGCGGCGGCCTTTCTTCCATGACCTTTTTATGGGCTGCTGAATATAAATTGAATAAAATTTATACTTCATATAATAAAAAATACTGGGCGGAATTGAACAATATTCCGAAGCGTTACCACAGGGAACTCTATGAACTAATGAGAAGCGCCGGAATGGTTAATATTGGCCATATAGTCAACCCCTATTGCCTGAGAAGATTAAAAGAAATAAAATCAAAAAGAAAGATAAATATTGCGGACCCCCAAGACGTTGAAATGCTGATAAAGCATTTCAGAAAAGCTTTGGCCGCCGGCGCCGGCAGTATTATGTTGTCGACTGATGATTTCATGAACGTAATTAACAGTGAATTCGTCCTGGGGTATCCGGAAGAAATAAAAAAGTTCAAGACAGTAGAAAATGCTCATGTTTATTTGGCTAACAAAGTCTATGACACTTTGATTAAGGAATTTCCCCGAATGGACATGTCTTTCTGTCCGCCGTATTATGCGAGTTATGCCCATTTGTACCGTTGGGTGAAGGATCCGCAGACGGCAAAAGATTATTTATCGGCGATCGGCAAAGGCTTTAATCCGAAAATAAAAATTATCCTAACCGGGCCGCAAGTCGCATCGCCTAAAATCACGGAAAAAGACTTTCAGGATATGGCGGCGCTGCTTAACGGCCGGTTGCCTTATATATGGGATAATTCAACAAAACTGTATATCGGCGTCGGTAAATATTTTGTTCCGTTCACTACTCTCATGCCCCAAAAATATCTGAATAATTATGAATCTTTTGAATCCTGTATTGACTCCAATCAATTTAGTTTAAGATGGAGGTTAATATTAATTTCTGTTTGTGACGCATTGTGGAATCCGGCTGCCTATGATGCCGAAAAGTCATTCCACAACGCCATTTCAAGTTATTTCGGCCGGGAAATGGTTGAACCGTTACTGGAGTTCGGTAAATTATGTAATTCGCTTCAGGCCAATGACAGCGAAGAAATATTGCCGCTAAAAAACCGTCTGTTCTTCGAAGATTTTGCTCCCGGCAAAAATCTTCCGTACAGGCTTTATGATAATAATACGAAACTGATTCAGAATCAGGCTCCTTTACCGCAGGGAAGGCATATAGAGTCATTTTTGTCCAAGCGCGGATATATTTTACGCGGCAAATATAACGCATTCCATATCCCTTTGAACGAAATACTTAAAAACGGCGAACTGAGGTTCTGGTGGAAATCGTCTCAGAGAGACGCTCCCTTGCGCGTAATTATCTGGTGCGATAATGATAAAAATTCGTTTTTGGATAAAACATTTGCTCCGAAGGATGATAAATGGCATCAATATGCCGTCCCGTTGATCAATATGAAACCCACGATCCAGAAACCTCCGGCCAAGGCAATTACCGGTATCGGTTTTTATTCTCCCAAACGTTTCCAGGGAAAAACTATTTCCTGTCTCGGCCCGGTGGAAATCGGGGTTGCGGAAGGCGTTTCTTCTTTAGTTAAGCAAAAGCAGGCCGCCCTTGGGAAGATGCGTGAAATAATCGGTAAAATCGATGCGGGTGGCGACAATAAGGAATTAGCGGCAACCCTGAACGCGATATATGGATAACTTTCAAAGGAATTTAATATGATATTGAATAACAGAGCTGAACCCCTGATGGTAAAAAGCTACAGGGGTAATAT
>JAQUOK010000635.1 GCA_028717165.1 Victivallaceae bacterium
ATTTATCATTCCGACTACGCCTTCTATATCCGTCCATACATAAATACGCATAATAAAACTCCTATTTATTAGTTTCCCCTGCTGCCGAATATCGATACAGGCGAAATGAATTTTGTTCCGGGACAGAAAACAGAAAACCGCCGCTTTTATCCGGGAAAATCTCACGTTCTTTTTCTTCATGGGAAAGACAGTAAAACCGGATTTTAACTTCCCGGAGAAATTTTAACTTCATGCAGTACTGTTCCTGGTTGTTCATGCCGCGGTATATTATAATGAATCCGGAACACATTTTGTGATTGTGCGATTGGAAACCTGACCAGGAATGAACATCCGGTTTTTTCCCTATCGGGTAAATAATACCTTCAAAAATAGCCCTGCGGTATTTTTTATGAAGATCCAGTATTTTCTTTATCGCAATTTTAGCGGCGGCCCCGCATTCGGAAGGAGTCCCCCAGAACAACGGATTGGCGAAAAGAGAAACGGCGGTAATATATTCCTGTGAAAACGTTTCCGGGTAAGCAGGCGTATCGGCATAAAACGCCTTCCGGGTTTTCTCTATATCAGGGAATTCTATCTGCAGCCGCTGGGCAGGCAGGTAACGGCTTAATGTCCACAAATTAGCCAGCGTTTTCCAAGGCAGATATCTTGTATGTTTTTTAGAGTTGCTCCGGTTTTCAAGAAAAATATTGCCGTATTCATAGAACATAAAATATCCGGGCCGCATTCCGTTCGTGGTATCGAGATTGAAATAAATATCGCCGTGTGAACGCTCTTTCAATTCGGCAAGCAGATTCCGGAGATTGGTCTCAGCTTCTTTCGAACCGATAAAAATGGCGTCAATTTTAAAGATTCGAATATTATACTTTTTATAGAGCGCAAATAAAATGCCGGCCTGTTCAAGCCAGTCACGATATCTTTTATTGAAAGACGGAGCAAACCATAAACATAAGCCTACGCCGCTTTCTTTCGCGATACGCGCAATTTCACTAAAACCGTTCTTGAAAATATCTTTCCGGATTGACCAGGATTTTTCCCCCAGCGGTTTGTTTTTTAAAGTAAGTTCAGCTAAATTGCGGCACTCTTGCCAGCCGTCATCAATCTGATAATGCTCAATCCCGATTTCACGGCAGGCCCGCAGCTCATCGGTTATGAAACTTTCTTTTATGAGTTCATACCAGCGAACGCCGCCGGCACCCCACGGATTGGCCATTATCATCATATTTTGTGCCGGATTCCCATGCATAAAGTATTCTTTGATCGTCCGGCAGGCGTTCTCGACGCCGTCACTGAAGCAGCCCAGCACATGGATGTAACTGTTAATCGCTTCAGTAGTAAATTCATGCGGCAGTATCCCCCAGCCGCAGCTTTTAACAGTATTGCCGTGAAGTATAAAATCAGCATCGCCTTCACGCCGTCTTTCACTGCTTGGAGGAGCTTCCTGGATAAAAAATACGCCGCTTTTATCGTCCTGATTCTCTATCAGGAGAATATTTCCACGTAAAGGATGCCGGATATTTTTGCTGTTTTTCCATTTCAGGCTCAATTCGGCGGTAAGTCTGTTCGTGTAGTCCGTTCTCCCGAAAAACTCAATACATTTTACCCTGTAAGGTTTTTTCTTTATGCGCAGGGAATCGACGACGTTTTCAATCGGGCGCGGATTTATCCCGGGAACTTTTTTAATAATAAGATTGTAGTGATTCGGCTCCACTTGCGATTTTATGGTCAATCTTGAAGCAATTACGGCGGTTTCAGGGAAAATGAAAAACTCGCGGTTTAATTCAATTCCCTGGACAGGCTCCTCAAGCCGCATGGTAAGCTTAAGACAGTTGCGCCAATGAAGGCTTTCACGTATAATTTCTCCTTCGATCTTTCTACAGTTGAATTGAAGCGGCCTGCATCCATAATCCTCGGTCAGGGCTGTATAAGAAAAATCATGTTCATATTCAAACGGAATACACCAGTCGGTATGCGTTTCCTTAAAAAACAAACGTTTTGTAACGCAAAATCCGTTTTCGACATTAATTATACGAAGAATTTTACTGTTCTCCAGCAATAGAAAATTATTTTCCCAGCAGGCCGAACAAT
This sequence comes from Victivallaceae bacterium, assembly GCA_028717165.1. Classification (GTDB taxonomy): domain Bacteria; phylum Verrucomicrobiota; class Lentisphaeria; order Victivallales; family Victivallaceae; genus JAHOYW01. The sequence continues at coordinate 2,086 of JAQUOK010000635.1, forward strand.
CCTCAAATTGTATTTTCTTCATAATAATTACTCATATTGATATTTAAACCCCCATAGGAAATATAAGCTTCCGGAATTCAGAATCAAGAAGCCGGAAAAATCTGAACCCGACTTTCTGATAACCGGCAATTTATCTGTTGAATTTGTATTTTGCAAGAATCTGATACTGGACATTTATTTATCATAAAAACGGTACCCGGCCGCTGCGGTCTCTAATAGAAAATATATAAGGATTACCTGTCATTTCCTTAAGTGCCTCATAGGTATTTTTCCATTGAACAAGCGTCGTCTGCAATTGACTTGAGACGGCACGGGCTTCCTGCTGTCTGTTCTCCTGCAATGCATCGAAGAATCCGGACAGCAGCACGGCAAATTTAACCAGCAGAAGATTTTCTTTCACTTGCTGATAGAAAAACGGCATGCTTTTTATTTTTCCGGAGATTTCAAGTGCATTGCTTAATTTAGTTTCCAGAGAGGAACAATCAAGTCCGGCAATTAACCTCTGAAACGCTTTGATTTTTGCTTGCTTGATTTTCTCCGGAGATTTCAAGCATTCTTCACAAAAGTTTCCATAAGCGGAAGGATAAAGCCAGTCTTCCAATATTAATATTTTTTTTCCTGCTGAAAGCATTAAATCTGATAACTTCATAAAAGCGTCTATTTCACCGGAAGGAAGACCGTTGACAGTCGCCCAGGCCCGGATAAAATCGGGTAT
>JAQUOK010000636.1 GCA_028717165.1 Victivallaceae bacterium
CTTTTTGTGCCGGGCTTCTCTTCTTATTCCTGATCTCTCCGTGGCTGCTTTATGAGTACCGGCATACCGGCTGGCCGGTAACTGAGCTGCGGCAGGCAGTTGTCCTGGATCGGTTATTCGGCCGGAAAACTCCTCAGGTCTGTCCGGTTAAGGTTGCGCTGAGCACTTCCGTACGGCAGCTCCAGGTAATTGACAAAGTCGCTGAACAGGAGAAGGATGGATATTTTATAGAAAACCTGGTGAAAGGTTTTTATCCCCAGTATCTGATTTTTATTCTGCCGGTGCTTATTTTCAGAATATGCCGGAGGAAAATGTCCGCCGATGAATTGATCTTACTGCTTATGGTATTTGTCCATGCGCTCGGTATGGTCGGGCAAATCGCCGTAGCCGACAAAAAGCTGTTCATATATAAAAGATATCTTATCGTTGCGGCTCCTTTACTGTTCGGGTGGGGGGCCGTTGGTGCCCGCTGGTCTTACGATAAGCTGAGACGGAGCATGACGTTCAGGTACCGCTGGGTATGCACCCTGATAATTTTCATTGTGATAACCGGACTGATTTTTGACGGCTGGAGCCGGGTAAGGAAAAAACAGCTTAATCCATACCTGTATGAACAGGTTAAAACCCATATCGGAGTTGAACTGCGGAAATGAAAGTTTATTTGCGGATATTGTTTTTAATGCTTGGGGATTATTCGGCTTTTTTCGGCCCGTTTTTGCTGATCGCCTGGGGATATCAACTTTGCGGCGGAAAATATGTGGCCGTTCGGACTTTTATTCATCCTGGTTAATGAAGTGGCCAAGTTATATCACGGCACAATGTTCTATCCGGGGGCGGCGTTCGGCCCGGCGGAAGAACTCAGGCGCTTGTTTTATTCCATAACCAGCGTCTTATTCGGGGTACTGTTGTTCCTGTTTGTCAGCAGGAATACCGAATCCTGTTCCCGGGCCGTTTTTATAATAAGCTGGCCGCTTATGCTGATTACGGTGATAATTACGCGCTGGGTTTTAAGGAGCATATTCAAACGCTGCCGGTACGGTTATGTTCGCGTAATAATCGTCGGGGCCGGGAAAAAAGGCGAAAAAACCGCGCGGCTTTTGCAGAAAAGCAAACATCTTGGACTTGAGCCTGTGGCTTTTCTGGATGACGCTCCGGATTTGCAGAACGCCCTGATTGAAAAAATACCGGTTTCCGGAAATATTGCTCAGCTCAAGTCAGTCGCAAAGCGCCTGAAGGTAAATTACGTTATCCTTTGTCTGCCGCTGAGCGTTGCCATGCAAGTTATGAAAAAACATTGTGCCGGTTTCCGGCATGTGATGATAGTTCCTTCCGGAACTATGTTTTCAACCCTCTGGGTATACGCCTATGACATCGGCGGCATACTGGGGTTGGAGCTGTGCTGCAGCCTTTTGCTGAAATGGCCGTTGTTTTTGAAAAAAGCTACTGACTGCTGTCTTGCCCTGCTCATCTTTCTGACGGCATTGCCGGTTATGCTGCTTTGCGCGATAATAATCAAGTTGACCTCACGCGGCCCGGCAATATACAAAGCCAGACGGTTGGGGCTTCACGGGAAGCCTTTTGCGGTATATAAGTTCAGGACAATGCGGGTGGGGGCGGATAAACAGCTTGAGGCCTGTCTGGAAAATAATCCGGCCGCCCAAAAGGAATGGCAGGAAAATTTCAAACTCAAAAAAGATCCCCGCGTTACCTGGTTCGGAGCGTTTTTGCGGCGCTGCAGTCTGGACGAACTTCCGCAGTTATTCAATGTCCTGAAAGGCGAGATGAGCCTGATCGGTCCGCGTCCGATAGTCGAATCGGAACTGAAACAGTATGCGGATAAATATGAAATGATTGCGTCGATCAAACCGGGGATAACCGGGTTATGGCAGGTTTCCGGGCGCAGTGAACTCGATTATGGCGAGCGTGTGGAACTGGATTCTTACTATCTGATGAACTGGAATATCTGGCTGGATATTTTTATTCTTATGAAAACAGTTAAGGAAGTATTATTTTGTAAAGGAGCGTATTGATGAAAGTCGCACTGCTCCACTACTGGCTTACGAATATCCGCGGCGGCGAAAAAGTTTTCCTTGAATTATGTGAAATGTTTCCGGACGCGGATATTTTCACCCATGTTATTTCGCCCGGGATACGCGAAAAATATTTTTCCGGCCGCAGGATCCATACTTCTTTCATCAGCAAACTTCCTTACGCAGAAAAGCTCTATAAAAATTATATGCCTCTGATGTTCCGGGCGGCACAGTCCTGGGATTTGGGCCGATATAACCTGATTGTCAGCAGTGAGTCCGGCCCGGTTAAAAACATAAGGAAACCGGAAGGCGCCAGGCATATCTGTTACTGCCATACTCCGGCGCGTTATATCTGGGATATGTTTGATGAATACTACGTACATGTTCCGCTATATAAAAAACCGGTGATACAATCTCTGAAAAACCGTCTGCGCAAATGGGATTTGGATTCCGCAGGAACCGTGGATTTTTTCATTGCCAACTCAGAGCATGTGCGTGAGCGGATCAGACGAATCTACAATCGCGATGCGCAGGTGATTTATCCTCCGGTTGATACCGAATTCTTTAACGGAGAAGCAAAGGCGGAGAAATCGGATTATTACCTTTGGGTTGGTGAACTGGTTCGATATAAGCGGCCGGATATCGCGATAGAAGCATTTAATATTAACGGGAAAAAACTGATCATTGCCGGCGGCGGAGAAGAGTATAAAAATTTGAAAAAAGCTGCCGGGGCAAATATATCTTTTATCGGAAGGGTGGATAATGTTG
>JAQUOK010000637.1 GCA_028717165.1 Victivallaceae bacterium
GACCGAACCGAGATAAGGTATGGCCAGAGGTATAAGGGTGATGCAGCAGGTGCATATTACAAAGAGGAATACCGCCATGAAACACGCGATGGCGGCGAATATTTGCAGAATGAAGAATTTCAGGAAAGTCAGCGGGACGGCGTTAAGCAGTTTCAGGAATATTCGCCAGGCGCTTCTGGCATGCATATTTCTTTTATACATGATCAGGAGGACGAATTCGTTGAAAAAATACAGGGCGAAAAGCAGAAACAGGCCGCCCAGCACGTAAGCGGTCGCGGTTAAAGTAAGAATGAAAATATCGATGCCGGAGATATGGAAATCTTCCGTTCTGAGGTATTCGATCAGCAGCGGATAAACGACTGACGCCGCTATTATAAAAATAGCCGTCAGGAACAGGCAGCAGGCGACTCCCCAGGCGAAAAACCAGCGGAAAGCGGAATTGCCGGGTTCTTTGAACTTTGTCCATGACTGGGATATTGCGGCGCGGTTATTGGCGATATTGTCGATGAAGATGAACTTGAAGCGGCTGGATATCCAGATAATGAGCAGACTGACGGCGATTACGAACAGTATAAGCGCGATCGTCCCGAAAACGATCAGCCAGAATATGGATTCCTCGATTTTGAAATAGCCGCAGACCCGGCCGACAAAGGAGCCGTCGCCCAGGAAAATATCGCGGACAGGCGGAGTGATTTTCTGGATTCTTTCGCTGCTTTGGAATTTGAAGCCGGCGCTGTTGAACATTGTCGCCAGCCAGGCGGAAAATCCGAGAACAAGCCATTTGCCGATATCAAAGGGACGGAACAAGATTACGGTCATGCGCCGGAAGGCCCGTTTAAAAACCGCAAAACATTCGATGTTATACATAATGAACTCCTGTTTACTTTAAATAGTATAACCGTAAAGTCGGCATTTGCAAAACGCTTTGGAATTTTTTGCCGCTAATAATATAGCGCACCCGTCCTAAATCCCCAATTTGTCAAGCACAGCTTTGAAACCGGCTTCCAAAGGGGCGTTGACCGACAGTTTTTCGCCGGTAAACGGGTGCGTCAGTTCAAGCCGTACTGCCGCAAGCAGCAGACGATGGGAATTGAATTCAGCCCTGAACATCTGGTTGTGCCGCCCGTCCCCGTATTTTGTGTCGCCTATGAGCGGATGCCGCAGGTGCGCGAAATGACGGCGTATCTGGTGGGTGCGTCCGGTTTTCAGGTCTATTTCCACCAGAGAATAACGTGCGTTTTCATAGGGGCCGACCGGGATGGGAACCTCGGTTCGGGCCAGGGTTTTATACAGAGTCAAGGCATCCTGTTCTTTTCCGGCGGCGGTTTTCAGCGGTGAATCGATTATTCCTGAATCTTCCGTCCAGCCGCGTACCAGCGCCAGATAAGTTTTTCCGGCTTCGCGTTCTCTGAATACGCGAAAGAATTCGGCGGCGTATTCCTTACTGAAGGCAAACAGGACGACGCCTGAAGTCGGGCGGTCGAGCCGGTGTACCGGATAAATTTTTCTGCCGCACTGGCTTCTTACTCTCTGGAGGAGAAAATCCTTGTCCGCGGACATGCTTGTCCGGTGAACCAGAAGGCCGTGAACCTTGTTGACCGCAATGCAGTATTCATCTTCGTAAAGCACTTCGGTTATGCTCCTGACCAGCCTGAAATATTCGGCCTTTAAAAGGGCCGCCGCCGTCAGGATGTCATCGATACGCCCGTCTCCGGTCATATTAACCGCGTCCTGCAAACTTAAACGGATAATATCAGGGAGCGGAACTTCGCCCGGAATGATTTCGGCCAACATTACGGAAACGGAACGGTTTCCCAGCGTTCCCGTCAGAAGTTCCGAAGAGGCTTTAAAGTGCAGGCCGTCATTAACGGGAAGCAGGGTTATTTTACCGTCCGGCCGCTGCCGGAGGTAAACGTAACCGCTGCTGTCGGTCAGCAGCGTTGCGGCTGAATCAATTTCCGGTTCTTGCATAAGTTCTGGGTTTTCCTGGACGGCGGTGATGACGGAGGCGTTTTTCCGCGGGCAGCGGCCGGGGCCATTTCAAGGCCAGTTTTTCATCCTGCCAGCAGACCGCGTTCTGAAGCATCAGCAGTTCCCTGGCGTGTTCGTAGCCGTGGGAATGCAGCAGTTTGCTTATCTTGCGTTCGGGATTGAAAAAATCCGGCTGCATATTGAGAATATTGTATGCGGAAACCGCCAGGCGTTTTATCATGTTGTGAGGTTGAAATACATCCCGCAGTATCTGCCGGATACAGGCGCTGCCGGCATGATTCTTTTCCCAGAGCCGGCCGTGCTGTCCGAAACCTATTTCGGCTTCCACAAAGGGCAGAGTCAGCGCCGCCATGGCGAGAGAGATGCTGTCGCGGTATCTTCCTGCGAGAATGTGGGAGTTTCTTTCGGCGAGAAGCTGCATGGCGTAGGTCCTGGCCGGAGAATTCCAGTTAGCTTCCAGGTAGGGCAGGCAGTAGCGCAGAAAATCATAATCATGAAAAGCGCTTAATATCCTGTCGCAATACGGACTTTTGAGGATTTTTTCTATTTCAAGGGACAATCTTGAAGATGACGCGTGTTCGATCAGGCTGCCGCGGCAGCGGACGGCGACTTCGGTTTGGGGTTCAAAGGTAAATCCGTACTGGCCGATAAGCTTCAGGGCGCGCAGTATTCTTACCGGGTCTTCTTCGAAACGCAGTTCCGGTTCGCCGATTCCGCGGACGATTCCGGCGTGCATGTCGTCGATCCCGCATCCGGTGTAATCGATCAGGTCGTCGCGCACCGGGTCGTAAAACAGCGCGTTT
>JAQUOK010000638.1 GCA_028717165.1 Victivallaceae bacterium
CGGCATATTTCCTTTACGGTCTTCCAACTGCCGTTATTCCACAGTTGGAAAAATATTTTTCTCGAGGTCATCGGTTCTTTGCCTTCAAGCGACCAGAAAATATTTATTTTGCCGAGCGTTACCGGTTCGGCGAAATCGAAGGCTATGTAATGTTCGGCAAGCCTGTCTTTCGAACACCAACTGTGCTCGTAATAGGCAAGACCGGCAGTTTGGATCTTCCTGTCATTTACAGGCCTGGCGCTATATTCTTTGTAAGAACTGTCGGCGCTGACCTTGGCGGCGGGCGCAATATTGTTTCTTCGTCTGGCATCTTCCGCCAGGACAATGTTGTCAAAACAGGCAGTACCGCGTTTTTTTCTCAGGCAGAGGTTGACGGAAACGCCTTTCACCGGTTTTTCCGGCTCTATATATATGAGTCCTTCTTCCCAGTCACCGGTTCCGGTTTTAAAGTTATAAGTCCGGCCGTACCATTTCGAACCGTCGGTAAAGCCTATGTCGGCATACAGGGAATACCCTTTGTCCCTCGCCCCGCTTATCTTAGATCCTTTGGCCGCAGCCTTTATATAGAAAGCCGTCGGGGTTTTCTGATTCAGCACGACCCCCTGCTGCGCAATGCCGTCCGCAAGCGCCGTATTTTCAATTTGCAGAACCGCTTGTCCGTTTTCCTCCGCGAGCGTGACTTTACCGCTATGCCACCAGTGTTTCAAGCCGTTTTCGAAGGCGGGATTCTTAACGAGATTCGCCTTCTCAGGAATGACAAATACCGGAACTGCCAGCTCCTTTGAATAATTGCCGTCAGAAACTTTTATTTTAACGGCGAAATTTTTTATTTTTTCAACCTGTTTGTAGTCCATACTGATTTTTATATTTTTTTTCTCCAGGGGAGAAAGCTTCGTTACGGCGGGGAAACGGAATTTCATTTCAGCCTGAGGCGCGATCTTCAATTCAATGTCCCGATCCAGCCGGCTGTTGTTTGTCAGTTCCAATACGGCAATATATTCCGAATTCGCACAGTCCGCATATTTATTAACGACAGAAGCGGAAAACGGCAGTACTATTCTGATTTCATGAACGGCGGAAATATCAAATTCCCCGGATTTCGCGACTATTGCGGAAACACCGTTCACGGAAAACGTCGAACCGATAACGGCGTCTGCGGGAATGGTTATTTCGCATCCGGGCTCGGCAGCGGCAAGTTTTTTCCCGTTTATCGTTCTTGTTACCATGAAAGCCTTATCCGGAAATGCGGCGGGAAGAAAGTTCAGCCGGACTTTTTCACCCGGAGAAGCTTCATCGGGTCCGGTCAGGCGGGGAATATTTATCCCGGCGGCTATCCGCAGACAATAATTGAGGCATGTCTTCACGGTTTCGATATCCCGGATCACCCGCCGGCAGCCGTTTTCCGCCCCGGCGGCCTTAATTTCGTTCAGCGTTTTATCACAAAGCGCATAAATTTCAAATAATTTTTCAGGGTTTTTATCGTTCCGGGATAAATCCCCGATTTTATCCTTCAATAATTTCATCTCGTCCTCTATCCTGTCTTTCAGGACAGCCGGCTGGGACTCGTACCAGGCTTTGAAACCTGGATCGACAATATATTCGTTCCCCTTTTTGTCTTTCAGCGATATTTCGGCAATTGCAAGTTTTCCCTTGGCAGTCTCCCCCATTACGGCTGAGAGATTTATGCTTCTCAGGGGTTTTGAGGACTTGATTTTAAATTCAATATCTTTCCAGTCATAAGTACCGTCCGGAAAAGGAAAGAAGCGGCGCTCATAATGGGCGAATTGAGACGTTACCCAGGCGCACTCGCAGTAAATTCCGGCCGCCGGTTTCAAGGCAAAGGCCTGTTCTTGAAAACGCGTATCCTGTTGTTTTTTATTTTCGAGACCGGCGGCTTTGACTTTGACCCGCAGCGTCAGCTCGCCGGCGTTTTCCTGAAAAAGCATACTCCACTGTCCGAATTCGCACCCTCTGGTCAATACCGGGGTCTTTGCCCCTGAAGGTTCCTGAACCCGTTGGTAAACTTTGCCGGCATTTATCCAGTGGACAAGCAGCGGCGGTTTGTTTCCGTCCAGTTCCCTCATCCGTATCCCGCGCCCGATAACATCCGCCGCCCGGTCTTTCCACCAGTCAAAAATCATTTCCGGACGGCCCGCCTGGAAAAGCTGTATTTCACCAGCTGAAATTCGAGATTTTACACTAAGCGTGCTGTTGGTATTTCTGGTAAAAGGTACCGGTTTTTCACTTAAAATTTCATAGACTGCCATCTGGGTATCGGTGGTAAAGCCAAGTTCTTTTAAATCAATGTCAAATTTCGTGTCCTGCGTTTCGTTTCCGGTGTTATGTACCGTAAACCAGAACATCTTCCCGTTTCCCTTTCCGAAACGTTCGATATGAATGGCCTGACAGGATGATTTTATATGAGTAAGCGGTTCCCAGCCTGTTTTGGCAAGTTCTATACAGAGAGGAAGATATTTCCTGAAAAGCTCCCGGTCTCTCTCGTAATAAGCGGCATGATCCCAGTAGCGGCCGCCAGGCCCGAGCCCGCTTGGCGGCCAGTCAAAAAATCCCGGTATTATACCGTACAGCATACAGTGTTTCATAAACAATTCAATCTCACGCCGTTGTAATTTTCGCGCGAAATCGCCTTTCAGCAAAGTCAGTAAGGGTTTCTGATAGAATCTGGTTCTGGCGGATACTGAACTTTTAACAATATCCAGCCCGGTTTCACTGCCCAGAACGTCGAGCCACGGAACAATGAAAAAATTATCGTCGAAACCGTTCAGCATGGTATA
>JAQUOK010000639.1 GCA_028717165.1 Victivallaceae bacterium
TCCGGTCTTCGCCGTTGCGGATCTGCTGAATAGCGTCCGTCAGGACGAATTTCTGCTGTTCATGCTGCTTGCCTGAATTCGCATGGCTGCAATCGACAATGATGCCGCATTTTATTTCGGCCCTGTCCAGTATAACCTTGAGAAAAGCGATATGCTCGGCGGAATAGTTCGGCTGGTTTCCGCCGCGCAGGACGACGTGCCCGAACAAATTCCCGGCGGTACGGAATACTCCGATCCGGCCTTCCTCGGTGACCCCGATAAAACTGTGTCGGCTTCTGGCCGTGCTGATCGCGTCCACCGCTACCTGCAGATTGCCGTCGGTGGCGTTTTTGAAGCCGACCGGCATCGACAGGCCGCTGGCCAGCTGGCGGTGGGTTTGAGATTCGGTAGTCCTGGCGCCGATTGCCGCCCAGCTGACTGCGTCGGCGACGTACTGGGGGATGATCAGGTCGAGCATTTCGGTTCCGACCGGAAGTCCGAGGTCAACGATCTGCAGCAGGAGCTTGCGGGCGGCGAAAATACCTTTTTCAATATTATAGGAGCCGTTTATGTCAGGATCATAGATCATGCCTTTCCAGCCGACCGTGGTGCGCGGTTTTTCAAAATAAACCCGCATTATTATGAAGATCCGGTCGCTGACTTTTTCCCGCAAGACGCTGAGTTTGCGTGCGTATTCAAGCGCCGAATCCCGGTTATGGATTGAACACGGGCCGACGATCATCATTATTTTTTTGCTTTTCCCGAGCAGGATATCACAAATTTCCTGCCGGGCGGCAATGACTTTGGCGACGGCGTCGAGCGAAAGCGGCAGTTCCGACTTTATCGCCTTGGGGGAAGTCAGCGGCGCCCTGCTTATAATATTGACATTGTTGCTTGTAAGCATATTAAACTTTTTTATCCTGAATTATAAATCATTCCAACTTGTTTTCAATATATATGGCAAGTACCTTTTTTCAATATGTTATAAGTTTTAAAATCAAGATTAAATTACGGGGATTTTTTTAATGTTGAAGGTCGGTATTACAGGACAGGCGGGATTTATCGGTTCGCACCTGGCGGAGTTTTTCAGGATAAAGGAAGACGTGGAAACAGTTCCGTTCATACGGAATTATTTTGCTGACCCGGCCAGGCTGGAGGATTTCGTTTGCGGGTGCGATGTGATTATTCAACTTGCCGCCATGAGCCGCTGTCCGGACGGAAAAGTGCTTTACGATACAAACATCGGATTGGATAAAAAACTGATAGCGGCATTGAGAAAAAGCGGCAGCCGGGCGCATGTGATTTTCGCTTCAACTACACATGAAAATCGTGAAGGGGAATATTATGCTTCAAAACGGGACGGACAGAAGCTTTTCAGGGAGTGGGCGGATGAAAGCGGCGGTAAGTTTACGGCGATGGTAATGCCTAATACTTTCGGCCCTTACGGAAAACCTTATTTCAATTCCGTCGTATCGACTTTCTGCTACAGGGTTGCCCGTAATGAACAGCCGGAAATAATAATTGACGCGCCGGTGGAACTGATTTATATCAACAGTTTATGCCGCGAATTTTACCGGGTTTTAAAAGGTGAAGTGAAAGCGGCGGTTTATACTCCTCCGGCGACGGCGACGAAAAAAGTGTCGGAAATATTGGATCTGCTGCTTGAGTTTCGTGAACTCTATGTTGAGCGGGGAATAATTCCGGCCTTTAAAGATGAATTTGAATTTGCCTTGTTCAATGCTTTCCACAGCTATCTTTATAATGATTGACTTTCCAATAATTCCGTATTATAGTTTCAGAAACTGCGTAAAATCCGTATTAATGAAAGGGAATTTTTTTAAGGAGATGAGAAAATGAGTTACTTGAGACCGGCATGTCTGGTTGTTTTGGCTTCGATATTATTGAGCGGCTGCAAGGGTACCGGTATTCTGCTGGTGCCGTCAAAAGACGATGTCATTAACAGCAAACTAAGAAGTTCATCCGCTTTTCTGGATGGATTCTGGCAGGGAAAATATGAAGATTCCAAAGTCGAAGCCGAAGTTGTGCAGGATAAAGGCAGGGATGAATCATGCAGCGTAACCGTCTGGATTTACGACAAAGACAAAAAACTGCCGATGATTCCGATGAGGGTTTTCGTATTTGCCGTAAAAGACGATAAATACGTCATATTTCTCGCCGATGCTGAAAAACTTGTCAAAGGCAACAATTACAGTCCGTTCAGCGGCGGTTTCCTGTATCCGGTAATGAAAATATTCAAACTGACTCAGCCGGAACCCGACAAATTGTCGCTTCAGGAAATTATTTTCACTAAAAAGCTTGATAAGGAAAAAGTCGTTACTTTAAGTCCGAATATGAAAATGTGGGGCGAGAATTCCAATATGATCTACGGGACGTCCTCGGAAGTAGTCGCTTATCTGGAAGCCGGCAAATATGAATTGTCAAAAGAAACCGTATTGACGAAAGCGGTAAAGGAAAAGTAGTTGCAGGAGCAGTCTGCTCCGCAACAGCGGCTTGAAGACAATGGTCGCGGCGCGAGGCCGCGCTCGCGACTACTTGGTTTTCCAAAGGTATCTGAAGCCCTTGAAGATGATAAAAACCAGAAACCCGATTATCATAATCGGCGCGGTCAGGGCGATAAAGAGGATGGCTGTTATCTTGTAAATTATACCGGGGTTTTTTGATTTCAGTTTCTGCCATAAAGTCCGGTGCATCGAATAATTGAACGGAATATTGACAAACGGTAGGTACGGGACATATCTGCCGGTAGCGTTATTGCATTTCGGGCAGTAGTATTGTCCTTTTGTTACCTTTTCTCC
>JAQUOK010000640.1 GCA_028717165.1 Victivallaceae bacterium
AAAAGGATCCGCTGATGCACGGATTGATGCAATTGTGCGGAATAAGAGTGCTTACAGCTTTTGCCTTGGTTGTTTCACGCGGAAATATCGAGCGTTTTGATACTCCCAAAAAGCTCGTGTCATATATCGGGCTGACTGACGACCACTATGAAATTGAACTGCGCAAAAAACGCATGCAGGAAGAACCGATGCGGGTTACTCCGGTGGAGCCGGGGAACTCTTCTATATTTAAAGATTATCTGGTGGTGCGAACCGATAATGAGGAAATTTTTGAATACCGGGTGGAGTTACGTTCGCTGAAGGAAAATATCAATACTTGCTCCTGTCCGGATTTCCGCAAAAATTTTCTCGGCACCTGTAAACATATCGAAAAAGTCAAACATAAGTTCAGCAGAAAAAGTACTTTGAGCTCGCCTTGTACTGAAATATTTATGTCCAGTTATCCGTGGCAGCCGGTGGCGTTGGTGCGCGAAAATGCCAAAGGAGCTGAATTTGTAAAAAAATACCTGACTCCTGACGGAACTTTTAGAACGCCTGAGGCGGATACGCTCCAGGTAATGTTACGGAAGTTCGAAGGGTTGGATGAAGATGTTCGCGGCGCGATTAGAATATCGGCTGAAATCCATGACTTTCTACTGCTCAACGATGAAAAACAGCGTTTGCAACGCTGGCGTGGCGAATATGCCGGGCGATTTAAAAAAAGCAAAGGGTAGGCCGAATTCCTAAGGGGAGCCCTGTATGATTACCAAGTTGAGGGTATGCTGCATCTCGCCTTCAATGGCCGGGCCATGTTGGCTGACGAAATGGGGCTGGGAAAGACGGTTCAGGCTATTTGTGCCGCAGCATTGCTGAAAGAATGTTTCGGCATTAAGCGCACCCTGATTGTCGCCCCGGCCTCGCTGAAAAGCGAATGGGAAGAACAGATTCGTAAATTCACCTCTTTGCATGCGGAAGTGGTTTTCGGTTCACGCAGGCAGAGACTGGAAATGTACCGGAACAGCAAAGCGTTCTTTCTGCTGGTAAACTATGAACAGGTAATGCACGACCATGAAGACCTCAATCTTGAATTTGCACCCGACCTGGTGATTCTGGACGAAGCCCAGCGCATAAAGAATTGGAAAACCAAAACCGCTGATCGCCTGAAGCGCCTGCAGTCACGTTTCGCTTTTGTGCTTACCGGAACACCGATCGAAAACAGGATAGACGAACTTTATTCCCTGGTGGAATTCGTTAACCCAAAGATTTTCGGGAGTTTATTCCGGTTTAACCGGCGTTTTTACCGGTTTGACGAGGCGGGAAAAACGGTCGGCATGCAAAACCTGCGGGAAATGCACGAAGAAATTCAACCGATTATGCTGCGGCGGCGCAAAGATGAAATAAGCGATCAGCTTCCCGAACGCATAGACAACAATTATTTCGTCCAAATGACCGAAGAACAATATATACGCTATGCCGAATACGAAAATATTGTTGCACGGTTGGCGCATAAAGCAAAACGTTACTCCTTATCCCCGGAAGAATTTCAACGGCTGCAAAGAACGCTTAGCTGTATGCGGATGCTCTGCGATTCGGTCTACATTCTCGATCAGGAGGTAAAAGAATCTCCCAAAATAGATGAACTTATGCACATTCTTGATGATTTATGGGAAGATGATCCCGGACGGAAAATTATTATTTTTTCGGAATGGGTCCGTATGCTTGACCTGGTTCGGGAGCGTTTGGACAAACGCGGCGAGATTTATGCGGTTCATACCGGACAGATAAATCAGGTAAGGCGCCGCGAGGAAGTTAACCGGTTCAAAAAAGTCCCGGAGTGCAAAGTTTTTCTTTGCTTGGAATCCGGCGGGGTCGGGCTTAACCTGCAGGCCGCCAGTGTGGTCATAAACCTTGACCTGCCCTGGAATCCGGCAAAACTTGAGCAGCGTATAGCCAGGGCTTGGCGTAAACACCAGAAAAATACCGTCAATGTGATCAATCTGGTATCTGAAAAAACCATTGAGAACAAAATGCTCAGTACGCTGGATTTCAAACAGGGGCTTGCCGATGCGGTCCTCGATGCCCGTGGCGATTTTGAAGAATTTGAAAAAGACAATGCCAAAGCGGCTTTCATGGAACGCCTGAACCAAATCATGGGTTCCGAGCCATCACCGGCATCACCGAAGTCATATGTTTCCCGGCAGGAAAATCCCCCTGCGGAAGAAATCCTTAAGCAGGAACTGCAGCTTGACGCCGACGGCATTGACTTATGTCAAACCCGTGTTGACGGCGCAGGCGAACTTGAATCAGTATTCGCCGTTGGAGATGATAAGGCAAAAAATAAACTTGCTGAAAAACTGAATAAATCAATTCCAGCGACTAAGATAGCAGTCATTACCCCGGAAAACATGGAATTGCTGCGGCAACTCGAAAAACTTGGTATTATCACCATAAACAAATCCGATATGACTGAAGTTTTCAGGAAGGAAAGTATTACTCCTGTCCAGCAGTCATTGAATGAGAAGCGAATGAAAATGAGCCGTGAATTCCTTGCCGGAGCGGAACGCCATATGAAAATGAGCAATGTTTTGAATGACGGCGGATTTTGCGCGGAAGCAATTCCCCCAGCGCAACAGGCTATTAACGCCGCCGCCCTCGCAGTGTATGTGCAGGTTGTCGAAAGCTTGCCGGGAGAGGTACCGAAACAGTTACGATTAGGACATTTGTCCGGTAAGTTCTGAATAAGGCTTGAAAGCTGGTGTTTAACCTTTATTTTTCGAAGTCTAAATCAAAAATAAAAAAGGAAAAACA
>JAQUOK010000641.1 GCA_028717165.1 Victivallaceae bacterium
ATTATTTTCTGGAACTGGTTTATGGCGTTTTTCAGCATCGCGGCGGATTCGAGCGAGTCGTCCGGGCGGCTTTTGAAATCCTTGTAGATAACGCAGTCTATATCATCGGCGTCCATATGCGGCTTGCCATAAATGATCCGCTTCAGGCCGCGGACCAGGACACGGACGGTGCCGTCGGGAAAGTTCAGCATTTTTACGATTCGCGCGACAACCCCCATTCTGGTAATGACTTTTCCCCGGTGAGTTACGGTTGCGGCTTTGAATTCGATGGATTCCTTGGAAATCTGTTCATGCGGGGGAACTTCGGGAAAAATTGCAATAAGGCGGTTATCGCCGGTGCTTTTCTTTATCATCCTGACTTTTTCTTCGCCGTCAATAACCATCGGAGTAAGCGTGTAAGGAAACACCAGCATTGAATGCAGGGTCAGGATCGGAACGCAGTTCGGTGGGAGTTCGTTGCTGTATGACCTGAAACTGTCGGATTTTACGGTAATACTGCTGCCGTTGCTTTCATTTGCCATAAAGTTCTCTCCTGAAAATTATATTATTTTATACATAATAGTCTACATATTAAAGCAGGACAATACAAGCATACTATAAAGAAAAAACAGAAGTTTACCCTGAATATGCGGGAAAAATATTCAACTGGGAAATGAAAATATTATTCAGAATCGGCGTTTTCCGAAGAACGTTTCTTAAGGATGCGCAAAATTGTCGAAGGCCTGGTAATGTTTTCTATTATCTCCTGAATTACGTCAGGATGGCGCAGTCTTCTGGAGATGCTGCCGAGCAGTTGCAGGTAGGCTTCCTGGTTTTTGTCGGGCGCGACGATGAAAACGATGACCCGGATTGGGCTGTCATCCTGGCTTTCGTAATCTTTTATCGGATTTTTACAGACGCCGACAAGGACAACGGGTTCGGGGATTTCATTTATTCTGATATGAGGCATGGCAAGTGAAAATCCGACGCCGGTAGTCATCATTTTTTCCCGGTGCCAGGTCAGGCGGGAAACGGTATCGCGGTCAACCTTGCTTTGGTTTGCGGCCTGAGTGATTAAAGCGTTAAGAACTTCATATTTGTTTTTACCGTCAAGAATAAAAATAGATTCTTTCGAGATGAATTACGTAAACGCCACTTTCATAGTTTTTTGTGTCTCCTGTATGTATTTTGCCTGCGATTAGAACCATGGTATCCAATAATAATATCTCACAATATCCAGAAGTCAACAAAAGAAGTATTATTTTAAAGCAAGATTATGAAATAATTTTCCGCCTTGACGCCGCGGGCGACAAAAGTCAAAAATAGCGAAACCCTTCAGGGTGGCTATTCGCCGGTTACTATCCATTTTTTCAGCGATTTCATCGCCAGGAAGCTTTCGCTGGAGACGATCCCGTCCACGGAGGCCAGGCGGCGGCTGATGAAATCGATAAGCCCGTTCTTTACCGGCAGCCAGGCCTCCACCATTAAATCGTAACGGCCGGTGGTGATGCAGACGGACAACACTTCGTCAAATTCGGCTATGATTTCAGCGACATTGGTAAGATCTTTGCTGGCGGCGACTTTGACGCCGAGAATAAAAAAGTGTTTGTCCGGTATTTTATCGGGATTGACGCCGCCGGCAACCCGAAGGATGCCGTCTTCGGAAAGTTTTTTGATATGGTTCCGGACGGTACCTTCGGACATATTCAGTTCGCGGGCGATGTGATTATTATTCGCACGCCCGTCGCAACTGAGAATTGAAATAATTTTTCTGTCGGTTTTATCCATCATACGGCAGTTCCTGTTGCGTTGTTAAATAAACAACCGGAAAATCCGCAGGGGGTGCCGATCCCGGTTACTCCTTAAAGTAATCCATATTATGGGCTTTTGCAACCGCCTGGTTCATCAATTTGCCGTCCATGCAGTTAAGCCCGCTCCTTATTTCAGGATGCAGCAGCGCCCGTGATATGCCTTCATCGGCGATGATCAGGCCGTAGCGGTTGGTCACGCTGGTAAGCGCCAGGGTTGAGCTCAGACTTACCGCGCCGGGCATGTTCGCAACGCAGTAATGCACGATGCCGTCAATGATGAATATCGGATCCGAATGATAGGTCGGTTTCGAGGTTTCGAAACAGCCGCCCTGGTCAATCGCGATATCGACGAGTACCGCGCCCGGTTTCATTTTTTTCAGGTCATTACGCCTGACCAGTTTAGGTGCTGCGGCGCCGGGGATCAGGACAGCTCCGATAACCAGATCGGCTTCCTGAAGCGCTTCGGCAATATTATAGGAGTTTGAATAAAGGGTTTTTACCGTATTCCCGAAGATGTTTTCGAGTTCCGCAAGTCTTTTCGCTGACACGTCAATTATGGTAACATCGGCGCCCATGCCAATGGCGATCCTGCAGGCATTGGTACCGGCGATACCGCCGCCGATGATCAGGACTTTACCTTTTCTGATGCCCGGAACCCCGCCCAGGAGAATCCCCCTGCCGCCGAAAGTCTTTTCCAGGTACTTGGCGCCTTCCTGAACCGCCAGACGGCCTGCGATCTGCGACATCGGCGCCAGCAGCGGTAAAGAGTTGTCGGGCCCGGTAACGGTTTCATAAGCGATCCCGGTTATCCGGCTGTCAAGCAGCGCCTTGGTCAGCTTTTCGTCAGCGGCAAGATGCAGGTATAGTCCGTTCCGTAATTCATGATACCAAATTTTGGGACTTGACAAGTTTATCATATTTCTTCAAAACATCCGATATCAGTATGCTCCTCCCAAGAGTTATCTAAGCTGTCTTTTGCGTCAGCGGC
>JAQUOK010000642.1 GCA_028717165.1 Victivallaceae bacterium
GAAACGCCCAACACGGCGATAGATGTAAAACGAAAATGGGGTATCCGGGAAAATAAACTTCCCAAGCTTAAACTAAAATAAAAATACCTTGAATCGATAAATTCTGGGATGACAATGAAATCAAATAAAAAACTCAAAAAAGTTATTGAGGCAGCCGTTTGTTCATACGAACCGGCCGTAATTTTTTTGAAAAAAATATTGTATTTTCGATATATGCTGATATATTAAGCTTTTCTGTCTGCCGCTGCATCCCCGATCATCGCAGAAGCGGACGGAAAATGATGCATAGTTGATTTTAGTTCAGAAAAAGCAATGAATCAGAAAAAGTTGAGATTTTGCAAATGAAAACTTATTTAGCGAAGAACGGCGAAATCGAACGCGAATATATTCTTTTTGACGCGTCGGAAGCCCCGGTTGGACGTTTAGCGGTAAGGATTGCCAACGCTTTGCGCGGCAAAGACAAACCGACGTTCACACCGCATGTGGATACCGGTAATTTCGTTATCGTAATAAATGCCGCCAAAGCGGTTTTTACCGGCAAAAAAAATGAAAACAAAAAATATGTCAATTTCAGCGGTTACCGCGGCGGTTTGAAGGAACGCAGCGCCGAAGAGGTTCGTGAAAAGAATCCCGAGCGTATTATTCAGGACGCGGTCTGGGGAATGATGCCGCACGGAAGGCTCGGGCGGGCGCAATTCCGCAAGTTGAAGGTTTATGCCGGCAGCGAACATCCGCATGCATCTCAAAAACCAATTAAAGTTACCGTCTAAGGAGTAATTACATATTATGACTGTTAAGACTGAAGAAATTTGGGCAACCGGCCGGCGCAAAGCCGCGGTAGCGCGGGTCCGTATCAAATCAGGGACAGGCAAAGTTGAAGTCAACGGAAAAAAACTCGGACAGTATTTCCCCACCGAAACTATCGCTTCTTTCATTTTCCAGCCGCTGACGGTTACCGGAACTGAAAAGAACGTCGATATTTTCGTCAACGTTCAGGGCGGCGGAATTTCCGGACAGGCCGGCGCCATGCGTCACGGCATCGCCCGCGCCCTGGTGAAAATGGATTCCTCTTTACGTCCGGTACTGAAGGGTTCAGGCCTGCTGACCCGTGACGCCCGCGTCAAGGAACGCAAGAAATCCGGCCAGCCCGGCGCCCGTAAACGTTTCCAGTTTTCAAAACGTTAATTTCGCCTTACCTTACACTTATATATTCGAGGCTGTTAAATGGCTATTCAGGTTGCTGTTATCGGTGCCGCAGGCTATGCCGGCGAAGAACTGCTGAGGATTTTAACCCGTCATCGTCAGGCTGACATCGCGGTCATTACTTCCAGAAAATACGCCGGACAGGAAGTCAGTGAGGTATTTCCGCGTTTTACCGGAAGCAAGCTGCGTTTTTCCGACCCTGACGTCAGCCGGATCGCAGCAGGCTGCGACGCAGTATTTCTCGCCCTGCCTCACGGTCTGGCGGCGGAATATGCGTTGCCTTTACTGGAATCCGGCCTTAAGGTTATCGATATAAGCGCTGATTTCCGCTTAAAGAGCCCTGCGAAATATAAAGAATATTACAGCGAAGACCATCCGGCGCCGGAACTGCTGTCAAAGGCGGTTTACGGTTTGCCGGAGCGTTACCGGAAACAGATAAAGGATGCCGCGTTGATTGCGTGTCCCGGCTGTTATCCGACCAGCTCGATTCTCCCCGCCGCCCCGCTGCTTGAAGCGGGACTGGCGTCGCCGGACGGCATCGTGATCGCCAGCATGAGCGGCGTTACCGGCACCGGCCGGAAAGTCGAACTGCCGCTTATTTTCCCGGAATGCAACGAAAGCCTCCGCGCCTATAAAACCGTTGCTCACCGCCATCTGCCGGAAATAGAACAGGAACTGGCGTTCGCCGCCGGGCTCGACCGGGAAATAGCGCTTAATTTCGTTCCGCACCTGGTTCCGGTCAACCGCGGCATTAATTCAACAATCCTGCTCAATGCGAATCCGGGATGCACTCTTGAACGTATTGCGGAAGCATATGAAAAAGCCTACGGCAACGAGCAGTTCGTCAGGGTTCTGCCCGCCAACAGTTTTTCCGACACTAAATACGTGACGATGACCAACTGCTGCGAGATAGCTTACAACCTCGATCCCCACACCAATAAAGTAATCGTCACCGGCGCCATAGACAACCTGACTAAAGGCGCTTCCGGCCAGGCGGTTCAATGCATGAACATAATGTTCGGCTTTGACGAAGCGGAAGGGCTTGTTTAGCCGTTACTGCAAAAGTCTATTTTACAGAGTTTTATAAAGCCACGTCCTCCGGGCGTGCTTTGAGTTTTTTGGCTCCGCCTGAGGATTTTCTCGTCGACCAGGGCTTGCCCTGGTCGCGCAAAGCGCGAAACAGTTCCCGGGTTGCGGGCAAAGTCCGCCTTAAACAAATTGCAGCCAAGGATAACGAAACCGGGGTTTAAGGTAAAAATATTCCGTCTACCATATCGATACCAGGGGTTTGCCGGCGAGCATTCTGCGGGGATTTTCCTCGAAAAAAACTTTTTCCAGTTCGGGACTTAAACGCTTTGCTATGTATTTCCGGCAGGCCGGGATCTGACCGGAATAATTTCTGACGGAATGCGCGTCGGAAGCGATAAAATGACATAAGCCTTTCTTCAGCAGTTTTTCCGCAAAATGCCGCACCCGTCTCCCGTAGTTGCCCGCAAAACTTCCGGCATTCAGTTGAAAGTAGATATTTTCATCGGCCAGGTCTTTCAGGTCCGGCAGGTCGTTTTTGTC
>JAQUOK010000643.1 GCA_028717165.1 Victivallaceae bacterium
CAAATCGTCGGGAGGAGGTTGTAGTGACCAAAAAAATCGAGCATGTATTGACTATCAAAGAGTTGCAGAGATCAACGCCCAAACTTCGGTTACCCATTTTTTGAAAAAAACATAACAGAATTTCATGCGATAGCGCACACATAATATTTCCCGGCGTAGAATTTTAGACCGGTGTCTATTGAGTTAAGAAATACCCTGATAAGCATTTCCGCATAGCTACACGTCATAGCGCAGTTAATATAATTATGTAATTTATTATCTTACTGCGTATTTCGGGCAAATAACCAAATTCAAGTTCATATGTTTCTTTTAAACTATTAACATAAGCAACAGCTTCATCTTTTTCCGGTGATGCCGGGGCTTCATTAATCGCCTTTTCCAAGGTGGCCATATATCTTGCGTCATCAACACCTTCCCGAAATCCTTCCCAGGCTATTGTGTCTATTACTCCATTTATTGTCGGATAAGTAAAATTGTGGTCCCGGTAGGACGCGTTGTCAAAATCATTCCAGGTAAAGCCGCGCCCGCCGCCTGTGGAATGATAAGCGAAATCCATGGCGCCGTCATATCCATATTTCCACAAACAAAGACCAAAATTTCTTCGGTAAATTTCCGGGTTTTCCAGTCCCGCCTGTGGATTCATATAGGAGAATATCTCGTGACCTGTAACCTCATGACTCTTGTCCGCTTCAGCAACGCTAAGAGAACCCGCACAGATATGAAGATCCTTTAAATCACCTACCGTCGTCCGCGTCCCATTAATTCCGTCTTGATAGTTTTTCTCTATTTCTTCTATTCCTAACGCCCGGTTATAGATACGGACTTCATCAATAGTCCCCTCGAAATATTCTCCAACACTATATGATTTGGTTCCTATTCGCAACGGCGCCGTACCGGAAGACGTTAAGGATGACGGATTATCTTTATTCCCATCTTCAACACCATTCACATATATTTTTTTACAGGTGGTTCCGGCCTGAACTGCCACAATGTGATACCACACTCCGTCTTCGAAAGTTCCAGTAGTTGTTACATCATTTCCTGCAGTAGTGATAAATTGCAATTTGTCTTCCAGGGTTAATCTAATACTGTATCCGTCATGTCTAAAACTGGTTGACATCTTTTCAATAATTCGTCTCCATTTACCTGAGCCATCCGGTTTTATCCATGCCTCAATGGTAAGCGCATTGGTAATGTCCAAACTGGCATTGCTCCCGCAATCTACATAGTCATCACCATTAAAGTCAAGACCGTAACTAATTTTCCCCGTCCCCCATGAGGCGCCGTAAATGACGCCGTCGTTACCCCAACCGGAAGAATCTGATACGGCAGTTTCCGTCCCTTCGTCAAAATGCCAATAGCCGGATTTTCCATAGGGGTATTCAGAATTCAGGCTGTCCGTAAATCCAGCTACAAACACCTTGCCTTCGGCCTCATGAACCGCCTCCCAGGCTTCTCTTTGTTTTAACAGATCGTCGCCGGCAGCTTCATCTTGACCGTAAATATAAACATCAGTTATTCCGTAAGGCGCAGCAGTATTACGAATATTAGTCACCTTGGCCTTTAAAACGGCCAGCACTGCCGGATCGGTCGAACTGCCGGTACTTAAGCCGAGATAGTAAAGTACTGTTTTATCCATTCCGGCAGTTGTTCTTAGACCAAGCGCATTTTGTAATAATGCCAAGTCATTTGTATAGGCTTGATAAATGGCGGCATTATCTATTCCGTGTTTGAACATATCTATAATTTCGTTTGTGTATTGTTCCGTACTTTTAAATTCGGGAGATATTGTTCCCTCACCATTTGCCGTAAGCTGTCCACGATAATAAATACTATATTTTAACGGGGTATCTTCAAGAGTAAAAGGAAGAACATTAACTGCAATTTTATATCTTCCTATTTCTCCGTCCCCAGGAGTCGTAAAGCTTATATGACCTATATATTCTCCTTCTACCGCCGCATCCGGTACTTTGACCGTAAGCCAGAATTGTTTTAGTTCAGCGGCAGAAATATTTACAGGCAGGAGCACGGAACTATCCTGTACAGGAAATTCAGCATTGGTTGGGCAATAAAGGTTTTCTGACTTGGTCGGATCACTTATCCAAACATACGCGCCGTTTACCTTAATATAGTTTTCCTGGTTTACAGTATCCACGTTAATCAAAGAATCATCTTTTAAAAGAAGCTCAGGTACAAGTATCTTTTGACCTTCTGTATAAGTAATGGCATTTACTCCGTTTTGATACCAGCATTTAACCGCGTAAATATCTATATTGGAAGCTGGTATTGCCTCGGCGCCAGCTTTCTCAAGATTGCTGACAGTTACCTCCATAGCTGAAAGATTAGAAAATGCTTTAATCGCAAAACTTGCAGATTCATATTCGCCGGGAGCGGCGGTAACAGATATTTCATTTTCAATATAAGCATATATATAATCCGCATCAGGCAGGACGTTCTGAATTTCTTTTTTGGTCGGCAGTAGATTATAAAGGAGATGTGCTTCCCTGGTTATTTCGCTGTTTCTGTTCATATAGATACCATCGCAAATGCCAGCCGGCTGCTGCAGCCGGTATTCTATGCCCTCGTATTCAGAACGTTCAAGCCACCCTCTGTTTCTTATTGAGGCGTAGTTATAATTAGTTTCCAGGTAACTTAATATTGCTTGGGCTTGGGCCGCCAGTTCCTGCTCAAATGCCGACAGGTCTTCGGGTAAATTATCAATTTCAGACTGGGCAGATGCATGTTCACTTTCGAATTCGGTCATTTTG
>JAQUOK010000644.1 GCA_028717165.1 Victivallaceae bacterium
CCGCCTGCCATTCATCCATGGCCATGGGTTTTTCACAGAAAATGTGTTTACCGTGGGCCGCGGCGCTTTGAATGATCGGCACATGCGCTTCATGAGAAGTAGCTATCAGTATTATATCCACTTCCGGGTCCGTAGTCACGTCCTCGAATGACGAAGTCGTCTTTTCGGCTCCAAACCTGGACGCATATGCCTTGGCGTTCTTTTCCGATATGTCACACGCCCATTTGAGTCTCCCGACATGCGGGTTACGCTTCGTATTCGGCCCGTGTTCCTGAACGGCGAAACCGCCGCATCCGATTTGTCCGACTGTAAGTTTCCTGGACATTGTCAAATCTCCTGTCTTTTTATTTTTGATTATTGTTTACTGGATGTTCGAGATGATCGAATTCCATCTTTCTATTGAGTATCCCGGGCTTTGTTAAGATACCGTTTCCGCATAGCGGTATTGTCCGGTAGTGTCATTGACGCTGCAGCCGTTGAAGGTGAATATCATGTCGCCGGCCGCCGTCAGTTCCCGGCCGTATTCGCGGGAACAGAATCCCAGATGCGGAGCATAGGGACAGGACGGAACGGCGTTCAATGGGATAATGCCGGGATAAATGAAAGCCGGTTCTCCTGTCTGTCGCCGGTAACCGAAGAGGTCGCCGCGCGAATTTACCGTCCAAACATGTTTCCCGACTGCCGCGGGACAGACGGACCAGCCCCCGCCCGTGCGATTGTCATACCAACTGAAAGTATCAGGTACGGTCTGGCTGCGCTGCCGCCACAGAATTTTTCCGGTTGGCAGGTCAACGGCCATTATTTCCCGCCATTGGCCTGCGGCATATATTACTCCGTCCGCAATAGTCGGCGGCACGCTCATGCCGACTATGGGTAAACGATACAGTTCGGTTCCGGTGGCCGCATCGACGACCAACAGGGAGTTCAGGTCTTTTGCGCCGGACCCGCCGGCGTTTTTCAGCCAGGTGGTTCCCATAATCAGGTATTCGCGTCCCTGGCGCCGATGCCAAAGCAACGGACAATTGTCGACCCATGTTCTGCCGTAACTTTTTTCCCACAGCAATTCGCCGTTTTCATAAGCCCGGAGCCATGACGGGCCGCCTTCCCATTTCCTGTTACCGTTTTCGAGAGGAGGAAATAACAGCCAGCGGTCGGGATCTCCGCTGAAATGACTGTCCGGCAACAGCGGTGTTAAAAGATCTTCCCGGTCGGTTTGATTTCTCCATATTTTCCGGTTTCCGGGAAAGGCGGATAAGCGGTTCCGGATCCAATGAAAAACGCTGCCGTTTTTATCCACGTCGATGATCGCGCAGCCCGCGGCTTCGCCGTTCATGCCGCCGAAACGGAAAGGCGGAAGGGTTAGCTGTTCACACGTGCCATTGCCGCAACGCTGAACATGGAAATAATGCTTGTGCCCGTTCAATATCAGGATTGCGCCCTTGACTGCCAGTTGATCAATATATTTCTGCGGCTGGTTGGCATGGCAGCAGACGATGGCGCCTGGCGCCGTATTTTCAAGAGCGAACTCCCGGCCTCCGGCGGGGGCGTACATATCCGCGAAACTGACGATGCGGTGGCCTTTGAATTCAATCTGCTGCTGGGCGCTGGGAAACGTCCGGAAATATGAATCATAACCATCGTCGCGGCCTTCACCGTCATGATTCCCGTAACAGAATACCCAATGCGAATGCAGTTCACGGCATTGCCGTTTGAATTCGTTCCCGTATTTCCGGAAAAAACCGTTGTCGTCAAAGCTGTCCCCGAGGCATATCATCAGGTCCGGGCGGTAGTCATCGATAAACTTGCCCAGGAGCGCGACGGCTTCCCGCAAGGTTGCATCGTCGTGAATATGAATATCGGCGGCACAGCCAAGCCTCAGTTTGCCTTTAAGGGACGCGGATGCGACATTTTCGATCTTCATTTGCTGTTCCTGAGTTATTTCCGAAACTAGTTTCGGGAAGGATTAAAATTTTTCACCGTCATTCCAGAATTTATCAATTCAAGGTATTTTTATCTTAGTTTGAGCCGGGGAAGTTTATTTTCCCGAATACCCCATTTTTCGTTTTACATCTATCGCCGCGTTGTGCGTTTCCTGGAGGGCGAGTGTCCTCACGAGCCGAAACACGTTCAACGTCTACGGCTCGACAGAGTCTCGTCCTCCACAAATTTCGCATCTCCCGATTTTCTATGGGATGGCTCTGAAAATTTTTTATCCCGGATAATTGATATGTCTTACGGAATTTCCGGGTATCAGCTTCGGGACAACAAGCGACCTGGACGCCGTTTTTTTACCGTCAAGAAGATCCAGAAGCGTTTTTGCCGCAAGTTTTCCGACTTCATCGCCGTTCTGATCCAGCGAGCTTACGAACGACGTGCTTCCGAAATCGACAATCGACATATCCCGCGGGATATCCATTTTCAGTTCTTTCGCTCCGGCCAGAACTCCTTTGGTCATATCGAGTCCGGCACAATAAACCGCCGTCATTTCAGGGTGCTTCTCCTTAAGTTTCATAAACATGCTTTTGGTATTTTTTTCGTTATACTCACAGTTTACGGTCATTGAATCCGGGCATTCCAGACCGGCGTTGTGAAAAGCTCCTCTGAATCCTTTTATACGTTCAAAAGTACTTAAAATCCGTCCCGGACCGGCCAGGTGACCGATTTTCCGGTGACCGTTCTTTATCAGGTATTCTGTTGCGATAAGAGAACCTTTTTCAAAATCGGTGCCGACAAACGGGGCGTTTATGCCTTTTATGCAGTTGTCGACA
>JAQUOK010000645.1 GCA_028717165.1 Victivallaceae bacterium
GTTCACCGCCACACTCACGGTGTTATAAAAGACCAGATTATGGACATAACAGCCCTCGCCGACATTAATCGCCTCGCCGGAAATACTCGAATAAGCGCCGTAAACCACGCTGTCCGCGTAAAGGTCAATCTCGGCGGTCTCCGCATAAGTTCCCTTGGCAATGAAGTACGACGCCGCTTCCTGATGCGCGGCGGTCGCGGCGGCAATGGTTTTATAGGGACGGGCCACCGAGCCGTCCTCGGTATAGTCGTCGGTACGGTTGCCGTCGATATGGATTACCGTAGTCGGGGTCAGCAATGCCAAATCGTTTTTTTCGTCCAGGGCGGTCTGCAGTCCGGTAATTTCATCGATCTCATGTTCGTGTTCGCTCGGCGCGTTCATATATATCAGCGCGGTGCCGGTCGGGGTATCCGTGGTATAAAACGGCCCCAGAAAAGTAACCGCCGACCCGGCGGCGATGGTTCCGCTTGATATCACCACATTGGCAAACGCGTTCGGTGCGGACGTTGTCGCGCCGTTATCACAGGATATTCCGCCGCCGGAACCGCTGTTGATGACATACGAGTTCAGCATCTGCACCAAACCGCCGGCGGAACTTACCAGCGGACTGTCGGAATCTCCCTGAACAACGGCGTCGAGCATGATCAGCGTTCCGGCTGAACTTACGCTGCCGCTAATGGTTCCCCGGGTGAAAACCAGTTCACGGAAAGAATTCACGGCAACGTCCCCGGTGATGTTGACAAATGAAGCGTTGATCCCTCCGGCGCAAACCACTGCGCCGGTAAGTTCCACGTTCTCAATAAAAGTGTTTTTCAGCGTAATCGTTGTCGCCGTAATGCCGGCAAAGTTCCGGATGATCGTGTTCCGGGAAAAACTCAAGGTGCCTGTAGCGGCCAGCGTCGAATTATTCCCGTTCAGTACCAGACGAAGTGTGGGGAACGTCAAGTCCCCCTCATAGCTGTAACTTCCCGGCGCGAAGTTCAGAACCACGCCGGAGACAATTTCCGTATCCAGCGTATTCAGATACGTCAGCAGATCGGCAAGATTCGAATAACATGAAATATTCTCCCCATCGACAATCGCCTGGATGCCGCTGAAATTAGCGGTGAGTTTGCCATCGAGTTCAGTTTGCAGGTCGGTCACGTCGGCAATGGCGTGACTGTGCTCGGTTTCGGCGAAATACTCGCCCATAAAATCCGTCAGATCGTTGAGCGTGCCGTAGAGATTTACCGCGCCGTTGCGCAGGAAGAACATCATCTGCGCCAGCAGCGAATCCGGCCTGCTGTACGCCGTACTCAAATCCTCGGCCACGGCTTCGAGATCAGCTGGTTCCAGGACTACTTCCGGGCCGGTCTGGCCGTTGACGCTGGTGATGTTTCCGGTTGAACCGATGGTTCCGGTGTTGCCGTCGGAATCTTTACAGCGCCAGAGGTAGGAGCCATCGGTCTGCTGTTCCGGGAAGACCAGCAGTTTTCCGGCCGGAACTTCGGCTGACTCGAATTCGGTGATACTTTTTACTTTCAGGATTTGCATAGAAATATTCCTTTGTTTAATCGGTTGAAACGCTCCAGCCCCTGCTGATCAGCGTGGCTTTGTCGGTAATCCCCTGTCCGGTGGGCGGCGCCGCGGGCGTCTGGCTTAACGAGGTATAGCTTCTGGTACCGGTGGTAACATTGCTGGCGACCAGCTTGGCCAAGTGGGAGTTTATCACGGCCGAGGTGAAATTATTGCTCTGGCACCATAAAAACTCTAATTTGCTGTTATTATTTATACTGAGATTGGACAATCCCATGGCGTCGCACCACAGGTGTTTCAGTTCCGGATTATGGCTTACGTCGATGCTGGTGATTTGTGTGCATTGCGAACAGTCGAAATATTCCAGCGATGTGAGCGTGCTGATATTAAGCGATGCCAGGCTGTAACACTGTCGGCACGCTAAATGCAACAAAGCCGTATGGGCGCTCAGATCAATAGACACCACGTTGGTTTCCGCAAATCCCAGTTCGGTCAGCCCCGTATGGGAACTGATATCCACATTGCTTATATTGTTACGCCCGAAGTCAAGTTTCGTTAGCGCGGGATTGCCGGAGATATTCAGCGACGACAGACTGTTGCCGAAACAATTCAGTTCTATCAACGCGGCGCAACTGCTGATATTAAGCGAACCTATCCGGTTGAAATAACATTCCAGATCCGTCAGCGCCGTACAGCCGGAGACATTCAAAGAGGAGATTTTACAGGAAA
The DNA here is from genome assembly GCA_028717165.1 of Victivallaceae bacterium. Classification (GTDB taxonomy): domain Bacteria; phylum Verrucomicrobiota; class Lentisphaeria; order Victivallales; family Victivallaceae; genus JAHOYW01. The sequence goes on from JAQUOK010000645.1 coordinate 2,245, forward strand.
AACACTTCAAGGTTTCCAGCGCCGTACAGCCGCTGACGTTGAGGGTTGTCAACAACGATGAACTCCAGCAGTCCAAGTAGGCCAGAGCGGTAAAATTACTCAGATCAAGGGACGTCAACTTACGGGCGGCAGACATTTCCAGCCTGTCCAGCGTGGTTTTGCAACTGTCGCTGATAATGAGCGAGGCCAGCTCGTAATTACTGGAGCATTTTATGGTTACCAGATTAATATTCGAACTTAAATCCAGCTCGGTTATCCGGTTGGAACGGCATTCCAGATAGGTCAGCAGCGTATACCCGGCCACATCTATATATCTGAAATCGCTGTTGCACCTGAGATAGCTTATCTGCGCATTGGCGGTTCCGCTGAATTTAATACCCCGGTCCTTTTCCGTGCCGTAATCCCGTGATACGGAAACGGAACTGCCGGTCATCGCAAAATCCTCCGCGGACGTCCCGTCGCCCCAGTCAACCGTAAGAGTTGTTCCGGACGGCGCTTTGACCACAAAAGCCGCGCTCGATCCG
>JAQUOK010000646.1 GCA_028717165.1 Victivallaceae bacterium
TTTGAACGCTTCTTTTGCGGTCTTCGCGATTTCGTCAAACAACGTACAACCGAGATTATTGACCTCATCCAGCAGGCCGGTTTCAAGCAGATTCTTCTGGCGTCCGGTGGGATTAACCACCTTGAACACCTGCCAGTTGAAGGCAATGCGTTTAGCGACGTAATCCGCATTAACGACCGATGTGGCAATGATCTTTTCCCAGCCGGGATTGTCCTTTATCCAGTTCTGGATGGCAACATCATAGCGTCCCATGAAGCGGTCTTTCGCGACCTTGAATTCTTCGGCAATTGCCTCCAGTCCGTTTACAATATCGGCAGCCTTCTTTTCCGGTATAGCCCAGCCGCCAAGGAAACGCACCCCGCTTTTGTCCAGCAGGCTGACCGCCCTGGCTTTCAGGGTACCGAAGATTTTCAGCTCGCCGGGATCGCAAACGCGTTTTGACCCGAGTGAAGCCAGTTTTTCCGGCGGCAGTTCCGAATGCACGAAGTCCCCCGGCTGCAGTTTGCGCCGGGCTGACCAGATATTTACGTTCAAATTAACCGCCAATATAGATTTCAATACCGTAGGTTCAGTTTTAAGTTCCATAACAAACTCCGTTTGATTTAGTTTTATTGTTTTCTAAGACGTTATTCCGTGAATATCCGTTGTACCAGCTCATGCAGTACAGTCCGGCTTTCACGCGTGGCACGATAGCCGAGAGCCCGGTCAAGCGCGTAATTGATCGGCTTTATACCCTGACTCATCAGGGGCTGAAAACGCAGAGTCAGATCCGCCCAGCGCAACAGCGTGCGGGTTGAAAATGTAACTTCGATCCTGTCGCTGAGGTTGGCAGAGGCATTTTCACCGCCCATAAATAACTTCCGGACTTCCCCGGCAAACGCCACCATTTTTTCACGAATGGAAACGGGCAAATCAGGATGCGCACGCTCAAGCAACTGATTTTCGGCTTTCGCTTCAGGATACATCACCTCGCAAAGCCAGAATCGGTCAAGAAACGCGATGTTTTGTCTCAAAGTCCCCTGATACAAGCCGGTTTCATCGCTCGCGCCATTAGTGTTGGCGGTTGCCGCAAACCTGAAATTAGGATGCGGATTGATCAGTTCGCCATTGTTTTCAGGGACGCATAACGGTGCACCATCCAGAACCGTATTCAGCCCGGCAGCAGTAGCCGGGTCCAATAAATCTATCTCATTGAGCAAAAATAGCCCGCCGAACTTCATAGCCAGCGCAAGCGGCCCGTACTGGAATGTCATATTGCCGTTTTCTACCGAGAAATGCCCGATCATATCCGGGAACTCCAGCCGTGAATGCCCGGTTATTTCAAATACCGGATAATTCAGCTTCGAAGCCAATTGCCTGATAAGGCTGGTTTTGCCGCATCCGGTAGGTCCGAACAGATACAGCGGATCCGACGGATTAATGAACCACACCACCACATCCCGGCTCGAATCGTGGAAGATATAGTTTCTATCCTCCTCCGGCGTGAATGATCCCCGCTTTTCATAACCGATTATCTTGCGGCCTGACTCCTTCCCGCTGAATACCTCTCCGGCATCCATTTCGATTGCTTTGAGAGCTTCCAACTCTTTGATCGTGTTATTACTCATTACTTTTTCCTTATTTTTGAGGGTTAACGGATTATCTATTTGATTTTTCCAGGTTTAAGTTTATATTGTTTTATGATGAACAACGGGAACTTTTTGTTATGACAATGACACTTGCACAAATTGAAAAAGAGGTTTTCCAACTTCCTTCAGATGAGCAGCAAAAACTTGCCAGCGACATCTGTAATCGCCAGCATGTTACCCCAGAAGAACTTGAGGATCTTAGGATCGTGCGTGCCCGTATTAGAGAGATTGACGAGGGGCATGTAAACCTTGTCGATCATGAAAGCGCTATGCAAACACTGCACAACAGGTTCAAGCAAAGGCAGAAACATTGAAAGTAGTATATCACTGCCTGGCTATTGAAGAAGCTGACCAAGCAGCTGTCTATTTGGAGTCTCAGTGTGATGGATTAGCTTTAAGTTTTTTGCAACAACTTGACAAATCCGTACTGCAAATAGTTGCTTCCCCATATGCATATCCAAATATCCAGGGTATAATCCGACGTATCTCTATGAAGCGTTTTAAGTACAATATTTACTATCGGGTAGATGAAGATACCATTGAAATAATCGCAATACGGCATTTTAGGCGTAAACCCAATAATTTCACGGCTCGGCTTTAATCTTACTGACATACAGTCTCTGCCCCGGTAGCCCCTGCGAGGTGTGTTTCCGGATCAGATTTTCTACTTGATCGTCCCCGATGAGTTCCCGAACTTCTCCCAGCAGCGCCTGGGTATCCAGAGTCTTCCGGCCTACGGTCTCAGCGAACCTGAAACGCCAATTTTCAGTAGACATCCAGTCCCCGTTCACGCCGGAATTGACATAAAACTCCCTGATCTGGTCTTCAGCTATGGCAATATCTTTTGCCAGCTTTGCTTTCTGTGATTTGAGTTCATCAAGCTCCGTGAGAATATCGTTATAAACGGAATCTCCAAGCTCGTGAACAGTAAACTTCGGGCAGTCTCCGGCATGGTCACAGAATTCGCAGAGCGGATGGAATCCTTTACAGAATTCTACGCTGTTCAAATTCAGATTATTATTACGAATTTCTTCTGCTTTTTCCCAGATGGACTTTGCGGTCTTCTCGCAGAACCGGGTCATGGTAGTATTGGGCTTGTATGGCCCAAACGCTTTGGCGTCGCTCATCGATAAGCA
>JAQUOK010000647.1 GCA_028717165.1 Victivallaceae bacterium
ACAATGGGCCCTCGACAACGGCGTTACCCATTTCACTCACTGGTTCCAGCCCCTGACCGGCGCGACCGCCGAAAAACACGATTCATTCCTGGATCCGAAAGGCGACAAGGCCATTATGAGTTTTTCCGGCAAAAACCTGATTGTCGGCGAACCTGACGCTTCCAGTTTTCCTTCCGGCGGCCTGCGCTGTACATTCGAAGCCCGCGGCTATACCGCCTGGGACCCGACCAGCCCGGCCTTTATCAAACGGCATGGCAACGGCGCAACCCTCTGCATCCCTACCGCGTTCTGTTCATACACCGGCGAAGCGCTGGATAAAAAGACGCCTTTACTGCGTTCCGTACAGGCGATTTCAAATTCCGTCAAGCGCATGATGAAATGTTTTAACCAGGGAAATGCGAACGTCAGTATAACCCTCGGCCCCGAACAGGAATATTTCCTTATCGATAAAAATTTTTATCTCCACCGTCCCGACCTGGTGCAGACCGGGCGTACGGTATTCGGGGCGCCGCCGCCAAAGCACCAGCAGTTGGACGACCATTATTTCGGGGCCATTAAACTCCGCGTCCTGAATTTCATGGCGGATGTCGAAACCGAACTCTGGAGGCTCGGCATTCCGGCTAAAACCCGGCACAACGAAGTGGCCCCGGCCCAGTTCGAATTTGCTCCGATGTTCGAAGACGTAAACCTGGCGGTTGACCACAACATGCTGGCGATGGAAGTCCTGCGCCAGACCGCCGAGCGCCACGGCCTGGTCTGCCTGATGCATGAAAAACCGTTTGCCGGGATCAACGGTTCCGGGAAACACAACAACTGGTCTCTCGCCTACGGCGGCACTAATCTGCTCGACCCCGGACACGACCCGCACCAGAACGCGATTTTCCTGACTACCCTTTGCGCCATAATCCAGGCGATCGACACCCACAGCGATCTTCTCCGCTGCACCGTAGCCCATATCGGCAATGACCACCGCCTCGGCGCCAATGAAGCGCCTCCGGCGATCATTTCCATTTTCCTGGGCGAACAGCTCACGGACGTTATTGAACAGATCGAGAAAGGCGGCGCCACCTCCAGCCGCAAGGCCGGACAAATGCGGATCGGCGTTGACACACTGCCGGAACTGCCCCGCGACGCTACCGACCGCAACCGGACCAGCCCGTTCGCATTCACCGGCAACAAGTTTGAATTCCGGGCTCTCGGTTCAAGCCAGTCATGCGCCGGTCCCAATACCGTGCTGAACACCATCGTGGCCGAAGCTCTCGACTCCATTTCCGACAAACTGGAAAAATGCCCCGCGAAAAACTTCAATGCCGAACTGCAGAATATCCTGCAAGGGATCATCAAAAAGCATAAGCGCATAATCTTCAACGGCGACAATTATTCTGCGGCCTGGCGCGAAGAAGCCGCCAAACGCGGCCTGCCGAACACTCCGGCAACCCCGGAAGCCCTGAAGGCGATTACCGCTCCTGAGAGCATCGCCCTGCTTGAAAAATACAATGTGCTTACCGCCAAGGAGCTCAAGTCCCGCTACGAAGTATTTCTGGAAGAATATAACGGCAAACTCCGGATCGAAGCTGAAATCGCGCTTGAGATTGCCCGCAACATGATCACGCCCGCCGTAATCGCTGAATACAAACAGGCGGTTTCCGCTATAAATGAGGCTAAAAATGCCGGAATAAGCGCAGGCGTAAAAGGCTTGTCGAAGAAAGCCGAGGCGCTCGGCAAAGGCCTGGATAAACTCTGCGCCGCGACTTCCGGCCTGGAAGGCGCACTTGACGGTTCTTATGACAATATTCTTGTCAAAATGGTCGCTTTGAGGGAAATCGTTGACGGTCTTGAACTCGTAGTTGAAGATAAAAACTGGCCTCTGCCTAAATATCGCGAAATGTTATTCGTATACTAATTCTACATCCAACCGGGCAAGCCGGCCTTCGGGCCGGCTTTTTTTTATTACACGGACAAACACGGACACGCCGGGGAATTATTTTCCGATTTCCTTTTCCCAGGTTTTCCTGAGGAGTTCGGCAGTAGCCTCGATGGCTTCGGGGACACAGCGGGTATCGGCCAGAACCGGCATGAAATTAGTATCGCCGTTCCAGCGCGGAACTATATGCAGATGCAGGTGATCTTCAAGTCCCGCCCCGGCGGCATGACCCAGATTGAAGCCGACATTGAAAGCGTCAGGAGACAGCGCCGTTTTTAAAACTTTCTTGCAGTCAATGCACAGATCCATTAATTCATAACGTTCCGCCGCCGTCAGATCCTCGATATCACCGGTATGGCGGTAGGGAGCAGCCATCAGGTGTCCGGAGTTGTAGGGAAAGCGGTTGACGATCACGTAACAGGTTTTACCCCGGTAAACGACGAGAGAATTGCCGGCGGCATCGGGATTGTTCTGTTCGTTGCCGCATAAAAAACAACTGCCGTCTTTGTCTCCGCGGATAAATTCTATGCGCCATGGCGCCCATAGGGGACGGTTTGAGCTCATATCCTGCGACTCCTCATTTTTTTTATGGTTTTCTCGTTTTAATCCTTGATTTTTCCCGCAAGCGCTGTACATTTAATAGCTTTGATTGACTGAATTGATAGAAATAACTGACTATATATACTATAATAATAAATATAACCTATAATCAGGGTAGTTCAAAATGAAAAAAGATATACATCCGAAATATGGCAAAGCCACGATCTCCTGCGCTTGCGGCCAGGTCTGGGAAACCAAATCTACTTTGCCTGAAGCCAGAGTCGGCATTTGCG
>JAQUOK010000648.1 GCA_028717165.1 Victivallaceae bacterium
GACGTCAGTAAAAATCCAGCGTTCCATGGCAGTCCTGGATTTTCTGGATATGAGGATTATTTCACTGGCGATAACGCCGGCATCCGCAACCAGCGAACGTCCCGGCTCGATAATTATTTCCGGCATTTCATCACCGAAATCCTCTTCGAGAAAACGGGTTATTTCACTGCTGTAGATTTCCTGGGGGTTGGTCTTTTCCAGATAATTGCCGGGGAAGCCGCCGCCCATATTTATAGATTTCAGAGTAATCCCTTCTTCCAGCAGACCGTCGTAAAGATATCTGACTTTAGCAATCGCGGCATCCCATGCCGAAATATCGCGTTGCTGGGAACCTACGTGAAAAGAAACCCCATAGGGTTCAAGACCCAGTTTCTGGGCCAGCATCAGCAGATCCAGCGCCATATCCGGCTGACAGCCGAATTTGCGGGACAGCGGCCAGTCAGCGGTAAGGACGCCTTCGGCCAGGATACGGACAAAAATTTTTGATCCGGGAGCGATCAGTGCGATATTGCGCAGATCCATTTCACTGTCGGTGGCAAAAAGCCTGACCCCGGCGTCATAGAATTCCTGGATGCTTTCGGTTTTTTTGATGGTGTTGCCGCAACTGAGCCGGTCCGGAGACACGTTAAGGCTGAGCAGCTTGCGCAGTTCATAAACGGAAGCGACGTCGAAACAGGAACCGAGCCCGTTAAGCATGGAGATTATTTCCGAGGCCGGATTGGCTTTTACCGCATAATATATTTTAGCATACGGAAAATTTTTTTTCAGTTCTTTAAATCTTTCTTTGATCTTGTCAAGCAAAACGACCAGAAACGGCGTTTCCCGGCCCTGTGAAAAATCCTTAATTTTTCGCCATTCCTCTTCCGTATAAAAATCGTTTATGTCAATATTCATTTTCTTCCCTCGCTTTATAGGCGATAACCGACACATGGAATTCAAGTAAAACACTTGAAACAATAGCTGATAAGTATAGTACTTTTTTCCGTTTTGTAAATAGCATAATTCAAAATTTGACTTTTTTTTATTGGGCCCGGAATTTTCATTGCGGAAATGCCGGTAAAAAAAGTTGATTATTTATCCCTGCATGCTAGATTATTTCAAGCTGATCTGCCGTTTTAAATAATGTTTAAGGTAAAGGGTGGATATGAAACAACATGCTGTTGAAATGCCGCCGGCCGTAATTTTGTGCGGCGGCCTCGGAACGCGTATCAGGGATGTTACCGAATCGCTGCCGAAACCGATGGTACCGGTAGGTCCGCAGCCGATAATCTGGCATATTATGAAAATTTACGCTTCTTTCGGAGTCAAACGCTTTATTTTATGTCTCGGCTACAAGCGGGAAGTATTTATCGATTATTTTCTTAATTATAAAGCCAGGTCTACCGATATTACCATTACTTTAGGGGCGCAGGATAAAATTAAATATCACGACCGTCTCGAAGAAGAGGACTGGGAAGTCACTCTGGCGGACACCGGTTTGTATACTCAGACCGGCGGCCGGGTGGCGCGGGCCGTCAAATACCTGAAGGATACGGATAAATACTATTTCATGACTTACGGGGATGCGGTTTCCGACGTAAACATTTTCGAACTGTACGAAGCGCACGTAAAAAGCGGCAAATTGCTTACCATCACGGCCGTACATCCGGCCGGCCGTTTCGGGGAACTGAATATTGACGGCGGCAGAGTATTGGAATTTGACGAGAAGCCGCAGACTACTTCCGGATACGTCAACGGCGGCTTTATGGTGATCAGCCGCGAATTCAACCGACATTATCTTGGGAATATTGATCTGTCTTTTGAGTCTGCTCCCGTCAAAAACGCTTTGAAAGCCGGACAACTCCAGGCTTTCCCCCATGAAGGGTTCTGGCAATGTATGGATACCGTCCGCGAACATCAGCTGCTCAACAAAATGTGGGATGAAGGCAATGTTCCATGGCTGGAGGTCTGACCATGTTCGGCCGGATATACGAAAAAAGACGGGTGCTGGTTACCGGTCATACCGGTTTTAAAGGATCCTGGCTGGTCTTGTGGCTGCGTAAGCTCGGCGCCGAAATCGCCGGTTATGCCCTGCCGCCCGCCATCACCCCCAATCATTTCAGTCTGCTATCCCCCGATGTGCTGTCAAGTCTCAATGATCTGCGCAATTATGAAGCTTTAACCGCATGCATTACGGCTTTCCGGCCGGAAATAGTTTTCCATCTTGCGGCCCAGCCGCTGGTGCGCGAGTCATACCTGTCTCCGCGTGAGACCTTTGAGGTAAATGTCCAGGGAACAGTAAATGTGCTTGAAGCATGCCGCAACTGTGATTCGGTACGGGCAATAGCGGTAATTACCAGCGACAAATGTTACGAAAACCGCGAGTGCGAACAGGGCTATTGCGAGAATGACCGGCTGGGCGGCTACGACCCTTACAGCGCTTCCAAAGGCTGCGCCGAACTGGTCTGCTCCGCATATATGCGGTCTTTCTTCAATCCCGCTGATTTCGGGAAAAAACATGAAACGCTGTTATGCAGTTGCCGGGCCGGCAATGTGGTCGGCGGCGGCGACTGGGCCGATGACCGCCTGGTTCCGGATATAATGCGGGCCGCCGCCGTCGGCACCCCGGTGAAACTGCGCAATCCCGGTTCGATCCGCCCCTGGCAGCATGTCTTGGAACCGTTGTCCGGATACCTTGCTTTGGGAAGGAAATTACTGGAAGGCGGGAAAGAATTCAGCGGCGGCTGGAATTTCGGCCCGGCTGATGAGGCGGCGGT
>JAQUOK010000649.1 GCA_028717165.1 Victivallaceae bacterium
CTGGATTTTTCAAAGGCTTCCATGATTTCCAGGACGTGGAACGCCAGCTCGCCGGAAGCCCGGTGTTTACGGCCGGTACTGATCGCCTTTGCCATGTCGGCCGCGCCGATACTGCGCATGTTGTCCGTATATTGATGCGTAACGGGACAATCGCTCCATTCAATTGTCCGCTGATCGCCGACCGCCAGTCTTACCGGTCCGCCGAAAGTATTCGGGTTCGGCACTTCCAGAGAACCGTGCGTACCATAAATTTCAATAGGTTTATGCTGATGCGCCCAGACGTCAAAACTGGATAATAAAGTTATGAGCGCCCCGTTCCGGAATTCGATTGTGCCGGAATAGTGGGTCGGAACTTCCACCGGAAGTTTTTCATAGGGATTTATTCCCTGCGGACCGGTAACCCGGAATTCAAAACCCTTGCTTACCATGGCGCTGACGCCTTTGGCCGGGCCCAGAAGGTTGATCAAGGCGGTAAGGTAATAAACGCCGAGGTCAAACATCGGCCCGCCGCCATATTCATAAAAAAAGGCGGGCGCTTTATGGTAATAGCGCTCCGGGCCGCAGCCCATTATGATCGCGGTTCCGCTCAACGGTCTGCCGATCCAGCCGTCTTCCAGCAATTTTCTGGCGGTCTGCTGGCCGCCGCCCAGGAAAGTATCCGGGGCGCAGCCGACCCGCAAATTTTTAGTTTTTGCCAGTTTTAAGACTTTTCCGGCTTCTTCCGTCGAGACTGCCAGCGGTTTTTCGGCATAGGCATGTTTTCCGGCTTCGAGGGTTTTTATCGCGATTTCAGCATGCGCTTTGGGGATTGTCAGATTAATGACCATTGCTATTTTCGGATCGGCGAGCAGTTCTTCCACCCTGAGAGCCCGGATCCCGTATTCCTCCGCCTTGCCCTGCGCGGCTTCCATATTTATGTCGGCGCAGGCGGTCACTTTTATATTGTCAAAAGTACTAGACGCTTTCAAGTAAGCATCGCTTATCTGGCCGCAGCCGATAATTCCGATTTCAATTTTTCCAGACATTTCAACTTCTCCTTGGCCGGTTGCGGCTGTTGTTTTATCTGTTACCCTTTGACAGTCCGTTCTTAGTTAAATAGTTATAGCTTTTTTCAATCGCTTCAAACATATCGGTTTTGCAGTTGTCTATCTCTACGACCAGCCATTGGGTGACTTCGGGATCCATGGCTTCGAGCACATGCGGGAAGTTCATTAAACCGTCTCCCGCCGCCAGCATCGTGCGTTCCAAATTGAAGTCGCCGTCCTTAATATGCAGGAGAATTGCGCGGCTGCTGAATTTTTTCAGCATTTCATAAGGGTCTTCCTTGCCGAAGTTTGTGCTCCAGTAAGTATCTATCTCAAATTTAATATCGGGACAGTAGTCCAGATATGCCTCATAGGCAAGCCTGCCGTCGGAAAGACGTTCGAACTCAAACTCATGGTTGTGCTGAAAAAGAGTAATCCCGTTTTCCGCCAGTTTCCGCTGCATCGGGTTGACGATATCCGCGAGTTTTTTTATTGAGTCAAGGTCTTTGAATTCATCCCGGCCGTAACCGCAGGCGACTTTATCGACGTCAAGGATCCCGGCGGTTTCAATCGCCTGGTTCACGTCATCCGTACTGCGGCACCACGGGCTGTGAGAACCGGACACTTTCATGCCGAGGTCAGTAACGATTTTCTTGAATTCCGCCGGACTTAAATCCCAGAATCCCGCCGGTTCCACTCCGGCATAACCGATGCCGGCTATTTTTTTCAGAACTGCGGTAAAATCTTTTTGGGCTTCCGCGCGGAGAGAATACAATTGTACGGATAACGGTTTCATCTTATTTTTTCCTTTTCCCTTTTAATTATTGATTTTGTTTAAAAAGTCTTGTATATTTAAAATTATACTGCATAAACTTGGAATCTCAATTGACAGAAACTATTTTATTTTAGCTGGAGTTATTATGTTTGCGGATTATCTGGACAACCTGATCAGCCTGGACCGCGTGGCCTATTACCAGGCTCCTAAAGTTGATAAGGTAACGCCTTTTCCCATTCCGCAAGGCGTTGAATACGTCGAGGTTTTACTGGGCGGGAAAATATTTTTTACTGTTGAGGGGGAAATCCGGGAATGCCGGAAAGGAACAATTTTCTGGCATATCGAAGGCGATTATACTTTAAGCGATACGGACAAAGACGATCCGTATCGCTGCATGGTTTTCGGTTTCAATGTCAAACACCGAAAACATCCCGTTCCCCATGTAACTTATTGGGAAGATACTGAAAGTCTTGACAAATTCAGTTCCGAAGCGATAAGCTGTTTTCATAACAAGGATTTTGACTGCCGGATCATGGGCTCTTATTTGTACTGCCGGCTTTACTGGGAAGCATACAAATCCCGGCTGCACCCGATGGGAACGGATTATCCGCATTCGTTATGCAAAGCCGTAAAATATATGGAACGCTACGCGGAGTCGGACCTGACGGTTGAGGATATCGCCGCGGAAGCCGTTGTCAGCAAACCCTATCTGTTCGCGCTTTTCAGGAAGTATTTAAACTGCAGCCCGCACAAATATCTCACCAACTGCCGTCTCAACCGCGCGAAAACCATGCTGGCCGGCACCACCCGGTCAATAAAGGAAATCGCTGCGGCCTGCGGTTTTGAGTCGCTTGAAAGTTTCTACCGCGCTTTTAAAAAAAATTCCGGGGTACCTCCGGCGACTTACCGGACAAAGTATTCTCCATACCCGCGGAGCCTTCACGATTAGCGGCGC
>JAQUOK010000650.1 GCA_028717165.1 Victivallaceae bacterium
GCTGCAGGTCGCCGGCGTCGGTCAGCCGGAAACGCTCGTTTTCCTTGAAGTCGTTGAGGTCGCCGCTGCTGCACAGTTTGGTCGCGATGATCGGCTGCGCCTGGTAGCTCTGCAGGAGTTTCTTGTTCGCCACATAGCTCAGGATACCCGGCAAACTCACAGTGGAAAACGCCGCGTGAATGGTTTCGTTGCCGAATGTCCTGGGCGCGTCCACACCCTCCATCGCCATACATTCAACCAGCAACTGCTTGATCGACATATCACTGATCTCATCGCCGCGATGTACGGTATCATCTCCGTATTCGGCAAGCAGGGTATCACCCGGAATACCAATCCGCAGACACATGGCCGCTTCCAACGTTTTACGCATTTCCGCCCCCTGGGGTTTGCGTTTGACGATGATGTTCACATCGGCCGCCGGGCGGTTTTCCCGCAGTGCCTTCAGGACTTTCTGCGAGGTTTCCTCCGGACTCCACCCGGCGCTGATGGCCTGGCGTTCGATCTCGGCATATTCGCCGGCGCAAATCGCCTGGATTTTTCCCACGCGCCCGCGTTCGGCCCGGATTGCCTGCAACGCGACGTCGCCATCGGCAACAACGGTTTTTTCCGGTTGGGGTTCAGTTTTTGGGTCGGTCTTTTTTTCCGCTGCCACAGTTTTTTCCTCCTTTGCAGTAATTTTCTTTTCTGGCTGTTTTTCAAGAACGCTTCCGGCTTCTGTTTCTTTGGGGCCTTCGCCGATATTGAAACTGGCCGCGACCTTTAATTTCGTACCGCCGTCCGCGCCAACCGGAATTATCGAAATTTCCCTCAAAGTCGATTCGCTGATATGATAAAACGGCCCGGTCTGTTCCTGCCCGTTGACGGTGCGTTTGCCTTTGACCAGTTCTGATTTTTTGACCTCGGCGCCGATAGACAACTGCCAGTCGGCCCCGGCTTTGGACTGGGCGACGATATCGTCGGCCTGATCGCCTTTGGCAACAATATCGCCTTCGATTTCCAGCGTATCGTTCACGACTTTCGCCGCGACCATGCCGACCCGGGACGCCACCTTGTTTTCGTGGTTCGCCAGGAGCGGCACCTGTTCCGGGATTTCCAATCCCGCCAGATCGACCACCACCGGGTATTTCCAGCCGGGGAGGTTCATTTTGCCGCCGCCGTAGGCCAGCCCGGCCACTTTCGGGTTGCCGCTGCCGTTTGCCGCTTCGATAATGAGAAATTCTTCCATCTTTCCTTTTTCCTTTTTTTTGATTAAAAATTCACCTTGCCGTGCTGTGCTTCGCTCTGCCAAGCCCAGCTTCGCCTTGCCCCGCCCTGCCGGGCAAGGCTTTATTTTTGAAAAATCTTATTCGTCATCCATATCGGAATCCTCCTCTTTTTCATCGTGGTTATTTGGTAAAGGGGTTGCGTCTTCATCGGTTAATCCGAGTTCACGCATTAAATTTTTCTCCCGAGCTCTTTGCCTGATTTCCGCTTCCCAATCCCGGCCCGCGAGCGCATACTCGTTCGCCAGGGTTGTGGAATGGTTTTTGAGGCGAATATCCTGAGCCCGGGCCTCTTTTTGCGGATCGACGTGCGTCAGCCCGTCCCAAAACCAGGCGTGAGGCGGGAGCGGGCGGCGAAAGATCAGGTACGCCATAGGATTCAGGAGACTGTATTCCCGCAGCCACCCCATCAGAATCCTATCCAGAATCACAGAAGCTATAAACGACTGGTCCACCCGGATGGCCTTGAAATAAACCTGGTGATCAAGCCTGCCGGATGCGTAGTTGTAGCCGCTCGAATTTCCTTTGGCGATGTTCGCCGGCATCAGCACGCAGCGCACCGCTTCGTCGATCAACTTGTCCACGTATTCCGCATAGGTGGTGGCCGGTTGTTTCGGGTCGAGCTGATCCATTTTCCAGCCGCCGGGCATGGTCAGGAGCATATTGCGTTCGAGTTCGACCAGTGCCATCGGATCGACATCGTCGGCCTCGCCGTTGGGCGGCGCGTCCGTGTACAGAATCCCGGCGAAATCCGCCGCCGCTTCGGCTGCGGTGAGTACCGCCAGCGTGAACCTCCTCAACTGTGAGAAAATCGGCAGCGCCGAGGTAAGTTCCGGCACTCCGCGATGCTGACCCGGCCGGTCCATGCGAAAACAGTGCAGCATGGCCTCCGCCGGAATCACCACCGCTTCGTCATAGCGACTGAACCGGGTCCCGCCCGGATGCTGTTTCAGGACGCGATACGCATCCGGGTTGCCGAAGGCGTCAAAAGTAATTCCGTCGACTTCGTTACTGTCCAGCGCAATCCCGAAACCGCTGGTGATCTGGTCGGCTTCGATCAGCATGATATCGAGTTTGATTTCATGCATTACCCGCGGGTTCGTCCCCATAACCGCGAACGCTTCGCCGTCCTGGCATCTCGCCATCCGCATGGTGCGGAGTTTTTCCCGCAGCCGCGTTGCCGCCGACCACAGCATAAAATCCTGTTCAATCTGGCGGTTGAGCTCGTCGTATTCCGTCAGCATTTGCAGGCGCGGGCCAGTACCGATCACGTCATTTGCCAGGGTAAGCACGATGCCTTTGGCATACGAGTTATTTGAAATCTCGTAACGGGCGCGGTTTCGCAGAACCTGCCTTACGGACGACGTGGCTTCCGCATCGGCGCTCAGGTTTTCAGCCGCCGCCCAGTGTCGGCGGTTATCGTGCGTGGTCTGGGCCGCGTCAAACCGCGCCGTCACCTGCCGGTTCCAGCCGGAAATCCTGTGC
>JAQUOK010000651.1 GCA_028717165.1 Victivallaceae bacterium
CTTGTCGACTATCTGGCGGATAATAACTGTACGGATCCGGGAAAATATATAAACAAAAATGTTTTCTCCGGAGTTGACCTTATGGCGCACGGCATAATTCCGCCTAACCCCACCGAACTTCTGGGTTCAAAAAAATTCACGGACATGATCACGAAGTTAAGAGAGCAGTATGACTGCGTCATTCTGGACAGCCCTCCCGGAATCGGCATGGCTGACACCATGGTTATCGGAAAGTCCGCCGACGCTATAATAATGGTCGTCGATGCCGGGAAAACCAGAATTCATGAAGTCGTCAGGAACATGGAACAGCTTGATACCTTGCGTCCCAAAGTGATCGGGGCGGTACTGAACAAGGTTAGTTACAAGAAGAAAGGCAGTTATTACTATAACTACAGTTACGGTTATTATTATACTGACTATTCCGAGGAAACTGCGGAAGCATAATTTCGAGTCGATAATCCGCCCGTTGAAGGTTGTCTCTTGCCTTTGCGGCAGTGGATGCCGCAAAGGGTATGCTGGAACCCCGGTTCAGGGCAATTCAGCGGAAAACGGCAGTCGCTAAACGGAAATCTCTCTATTCTTTTTCGTTTTTGTCGCTGATTCCGGTATTTTTTTATTCTGTTCCGATATCCTTTTTTCTGCTCGTTTATCCTCTTTTTTTTAATATTCTGCTGATTATTTTGGATAAAAAATCAGTTTGAGTATATAATATATTGTTGGTAAGGAAAGAGCGGAAGAGGAAATCTTCATGGACGATAAATACAGGGTTCTACGTGAAATAATCGAATTGTGTCTGTCGCTGGACCTCACAGCCTGTGCTACATATCACCAGTTTGCGTCCCAATGCAAAATATTGTCTCTGGCGTTTGAATGGCAGTTGAGAAGCAAGGAAGAAAAAAAACATATACTTTTCTGGGAAAAAGCGCTTGCGCTCAGCAAGCGGCAGCAGCTTCCGCTGGTTTTTGAAAATCCGTTGGAGATAAGAGGGAAATTAAAAAAAATCCAGAAAACGATAAACCGGATGTTCCCGAAACTTAAGGTTTACAACGCTCCCGCCGAAGAGTTGTCTTTCGCCTTTTTCATTGAAAATTATATGCTTGATCCGGTGTTCATGACGATGTTCCATGCTTACCGCTTTATCGATGGCACCATTGAGGATGAATACGAAGCGCATCTTCTGGCGTTTATGGATATGGCGAAAAACTATCGCTCCCAATTGGATTCGCTGAATATCGAACTTTTCAATGAAACTCTCCACGACCTCTACGTTTCCAACCGGGCACTGCTCAGGGACGCCATGCACGACAGTCTTACCGGACTCTACAACCGGCGCGGTTTTTTTGATAATGCTGGTTTACTTCTTAGTCTCGCGGAAAGGAAAAAACTCGATGTCGCCGTAATAATTATTGATTTTGACGATTTCAAAGGCATAAACGATACTTTCGGTCATCAGGCCGGAGACGATGCTTTAAAGGGAAGCGCCGCCATGATTACGAGCGTTCTCAGGGCTTCCTGTCTCAGCGCGCGTTACGGAGGAGATGAATTTATCGTGCTTGCGGATATAGATAATGAAGAATCGCTCAAGCTGATCTGCGAAAGAATAAGGGAAACGGTTGACCGGGAGTCAAAAAAAACTTTCGGAACGTGTTTTACGGTATCGCTCGGCGCGGCGGCCGGCGGGATCGACCGGGAGCGGGAAATATCCCTTGCCGAGATAATATGCAAAGCTGATAAAAAATTGTTCGAGGCCAAGAAAAACGGCGGAAACTGTTGGGTAATTTAACCGTTATCGCCTGACAGGGTAACAGGATAAATTGGAAGAACGTATTTATCTGAGCCGCAACGCCGGGTGCAAGTTTTTATTTCGTTTCAGCCCCCGCACCACGGGCTTACGCCGAGGCTATCCAACTATCGTCCTCTGCGAGGACTTAATGATACGGCGTTGAAACATAATTTTCCTTTTTCAACCTTGCCTATCCTTCAGATCACTGTATATTTGCACTATGAAGAAATCACTGTCACATTTGCCGAAAGCTAAAAAGGACGAACTGAAAAAGATCGTCAAAACCCTGCTTGAATATAAAGAAGTGGAAATGGTTATCCTCTTCGGCAGCTACGCCACCGGAAAATACGTCCACCGCGACCGCTACGTCGAAAACGGTATTATCTACGAATACAAATCCGACTATGACCTGCTCATCATCCTGAGCCGGAATAAGCAGGCCGACAACCCTTCATTCATTCACGGCATCACGGCAAATTTAAAGGATTTAGGCTTGTTTACCCCGGTCAGCCCGATATATGAAGGCGCGGGCTTTGTCAATGAAAAACTCTCGGAAGGCAATTATTTTTTCAGCGATATTAAAAACGAAGGCGTTTTGTTGTATGACTCGAAAAGAAAACAACTCGCCCGGAAAAGAAAACTGAACCTCGAAGAAATCAAAAAACAGGCGCAGGATTATTTCGATGAATGGTTTAAAAGCGCTGAAGGATTCTTTAAGCAATATAAACATGCTTTATCGGATGAGGAATATAAAATAGCTGCGTTTTTACTTCATCAGGCGACGGAGCGTTTTTATCATACGGTTTCTCTGGTTTTTACCGGCTACAAGCACAAAACGCATGACCTGGAAGAATTGGGAGATATTGCCTCTACCCTGAACCTGGAATACAAAAAAATATTTCCTCAGAAAACGCCAACCGAAAAACATCATTTTACGTTATTGCAGAAAGCCTATATC
>JAQUOK010000652.1 GCA_028717165.1 Victivallaceae bacterium
ACTTTCCAAAGCGGAAGGCTGATTTTCGGTAAAAATCGGCTTGAAAGCTTTGGATACTTCATCGTAATATACGAAAAAGCGGTGTTCATCCATGAAACCGAATCGTTTATCGTTATCAATAATGGTCCGCCTGGTCGCCACCTGTCCAAATGTTGTTTTAAACTGGTGGAGTAAAGCCTGATATTGAGTACCGAAATCGGGAAACTTGACTAAAAGCACTGGCATATCGACCATTTTTAAAATTTTTTCAATCTTCTGCTGAAAAAAATTAAAATCTGATCCAGATACTTTATTCTTGACGATAACGAATTTAAGGAGTTGCGCCATATCGTCTTTGATGTAGTTATGAATCCACGGCAACAGCGTCATACAGCTGTCGATTTCGGCGGTTATAACGCCAATGATATAAGTTTCTATTCCGAAATCCTTGATTTTCTGGAATGGAAATGAATTGAGCCAGAGCATCGTATCATCCGAAGTCCCGGCCTTCATATCTAGAAGAAAGGCATTGTTTCCCGGATAATGTTGTTTATCACATTCAGTCTGAACAATTTGATTAACCACTTTATCAAGAGGAAAGAACTTTCTTCCTTCTCCGGTCATTTCAACCTTTATTGAAATGACTTCCTTGTTATTCTCCGGGTATGCATTGGACAAAGAGTGATTCTCATTGTCGCAGTCGAATAATACCGGCCGTAACTTGTTGTCGAAGGCCATATCGGCAAGCAAAGTCGCGATTAGTGATTTGCCGATACCGCCTTTGGTACCGGCCATAATGAAAAGTTTTGACATAGTTACCTCCTAGTTCTCTTTCAGAGCGTTGTTTTCTCCTTCCTCGATCAGCTTTTCGGCTGCTTTCCGGGAAAGATTTTTTATTTCACCAAGAGCTTTATGTTTAAGAAAGCCCTTGGCTATAAGAATCCTGATCCTCCGACACTGTGCGTTGCTAAGGTCTGCTTCAGTATTTTTATTTGAACTTTGAAACATCCAACATAATCTTTCGGCTGTAGCAAGTGGTATGAAACGCAAAAGTTCTTCTTGCATTACCAGTTCATTGCTTCTAATCTGTTCCAATAGAAAGTTTTTTACAATTACCTCCGCAGGCTGGTAAGTTTGCTTAGGCGTACCTTCCGCTTTATTAATCAAACTGTTTCCATCCTCCCTGGAAAGCATGGTCCAGTTATTAATTTTACTTCCGTCTAACTGGCCGTTGCGGTACAAATTATCGAGCTGATTGAGTTGTTTCTGCGAAATGCGTTTCATAGTGTATTCCTTTAACGTTAGTGATTTCTATTGTGGTCCGGGGATATGTTCAGTCCCGTAACCGGACGGCATAATCCTCATGGTATGGCGTCTATTTTCAGTCCCTCCTTTCCGGGTTCCACCGGTTTGTTTTTACGCGAAAGCGACGATACGAGCATCTGCAGCATCGCCGTATTCACCGCGAGTATTTCGGCTTGCTTCAGCAGGATGACTTCCTGCCGCGCCTGTTTTTCGCGCAGCTCATTGCAGCGGACGGAAAGAATTTTTCCGTAAATCCCGATGGCGATGAACGCGATAATCACTATGACGGGGAAAATGATTTTTTTCATAGGTCATTTGCCCTTTCTGCGAAGCCGCAGTTTCAATAGTTCGGTTTCCTTCTGAACTTTTTTGAGTTCGCCTTCGAGCTTATTGATGTATTCCGAGGCGCGGATAAGATTGTTGGAAACAACGCCGTAGCGCTTTTTCAAATCATCGATCAGCTTGACAAGTTCTCCTGATTTTGCTTCTCTGGAAGCCTGGGTTTCCAGAACCTTGCGCACCATATTGCGGGTTTCACGCATGTCGTTAGCGGCATGCGTGATCTGTCCGGCAAGGGCGTCGGCATAGCGTTCCTGCTGTTGCTTCTGCGCCATTAAGATGGGATCGGCGTCCGGCTGGGGAATAAGGTTCCAGCGTGGCGACTCTTCCTCGCGGTAGACAGTGTGCTGTTCGTGCATTACCTTCCGGCGGTTCGGATCGACGTAACGCCCGAGTGCATAGGCCCGCATGACGGATGATGAACGGATTTTGCCCTGGTCGTCAGCGGGAATGTTTTGCGCGGCGACGTAAACGGGAACATTGACAAACTGCCGCGGCGGCGGGATTGCCTTGCTTTTGCAGCCGGTGCCTACCAGCAGCGCGATGATGCTAATACTTATAGTGAAAATTAAAATCTTTTGCATAATAGTTGTACTCCTTGAAGTTATTGTTTTTTGGAAAAGGCGTTGAGAATGTTACGGGCGGATTTTCGTTGTTGACCGCCTTGAATTTTTTCCTCTTCGAGCTTATTTAAAAGGGTGTCGGCGACTTTCGCGTCATCGAGGTTAATGACCTGCTGGACGAAAAGATAGAATTCCGTTCCCGCCGCGACCCGGATATAGTAAGATTCCCTGCTGATCTGTTTGGATACGTCCTGAAGCATGATCTGGGCAAGCGTTTCGGCGCCGCGCGACAGGGCGTTCTTAGTGGTTCCATCCTGGGTGGAAACCATACCGCCTGAGTTCATGGATACTTCCGTGGTCTGGAACCCCTGCGCCATTCCCTGGCCGAAGGCGAGCGTGTACGTCAGGAATTTGGCGAGATTTTCATTACTCATGACCTGGCCGGGAATACCGGCAGCCATATCGCTGATCGTGGCGAGGCTTTTCGTCTCCGGGGAACTGGATTTTTCCAGCGCAATCCCGCGCAGCTGCAGTTCGAATCCGACCATATTGCTG
>JAQUOK010000653.1 GCA_028717165.1 Victivallaceae bacterium
CCGATCTTGTTCGCCAGAGCGCGAGCCGCGAATGAGGGGTGATAATCAAATTTGTCTACAGCCTGCTGGATTTTTTCCTTCGTTACTTTCGCCATATTGGCAGATAAGGGATGCTTGTTGAGGTATAGAGATACCGAAGATTTGGAAACCCCGGCGTATGCTGCTATGTCTCTTAATGTTGTTTTCATAAAAAATCTTTATTAAACCGATTTAATAAGTTAACAAAAAAACAAGCAAATTATATTTTGCTTTATACGTAATATAACACATTTTTTCGCTTTTGTCAATACCGGAAGGCGGCAATAATCATTTTTATTCTTTATTTATCAATTTTGATCACAAATTTCCTTCGTTACTTAAGCGCGAGACGGCTTACTCCGAAAAAGTTATTTATCTGAAATCACAGCGTCAAATTTGTCGATATTACATATTTTAAATATCCCGCTTTTTCCTATTTTCGTACTGTCGATCAGCAAATAATTTTTTTCGGCAAGCGCCAGGACTTCCTGCAGGAACTCCGCGTGTGCTTCGTGAAAAGTGGAAACCTTGTCTTCGGCACACCCTGCGGCGGAAAAGAATGCTTTGTTAATTTTCAATTTCTTGAGATTTTCTATTGCGGTCCTGCCCAGAAAAGAATTGAGCTGACAATTGAAATTGCCGCCCAGGGAAATAAGGAAAAAATGCGGCGGAAATTTATAAAATTCCTGAATTATTAACACGGAATTGCTTATTATGGTAAGATTGGAAAATTTCAATAACTGGATTTTTTGGGCAAGTTGATAAACCGTTGTTGATGAATCCAGAAAAATAATATCACTATCTTGAATATATTTGACCGCCTTATCGGCAATTATCAGTTTTTTATTAATATTCTTATCAATACGGGCTGAAAAATGCGAATTGAGAGATTCTTCAGGCTTGGGCATAACCGAATTTATCGCGACGCCGCCGTGAACTTTATTGATCAGTTTTTGCCTAGCCAGGTCCGCAACGTCACGGTGGATGGTGGCCTGCGACACCTGAAAATGCTCCATAAGTTCAGCCATGCTGCAAACTTTGCGGTCCTTGAGAAAATCGACTATTTCCAATGCCCTGAGATTTTTCATCTTATTTCTGCCGTAAGTTATTTCATTTTATATTAAAATAAACGCGGACCGCAACTTTGTCAACCCTTTTTATCATTTTATTTCATTTTTTATCATTTTGTTTCGTTCGACTCTTGACAAATATAGCTTCTGCATATATTCTTAAAAAATACATCAGAAACCTATTTAAATATTCAGGTCGATATAAAATGCAGAGAAATCCGGAAATAACCGGCTTAGGCTATTGCGGACTCGATTATTCCGGTATAGTGCCGAAAATTCCGCTTGATGATAAAGTTGAAATCATTAAAAGCCTGGTTCAGGGCGGCGGCCCGGCGGCAACCGCAACCTTTACCGCCGCCCGGCTGGGAGCTGCGACCGCGTTTATCGGAAGCATAGGCGCTGACGAACGCGGCAGGCTCATCAGCCATGGTTTGACAGCCGCAGGAATCAATACCGACTCGGTGGTCATTCGCGCACAAGGCGAATCCCCGGCGGCCTTTTGCTGGACTGAAGAAAGCAGCGGCAGGCGCAGCATTATGTGGACCCGGGGAACCGTTACGTCATTGACTGAAAACGAAGTTGATATTGACCTGATAAAAAACACCGGGCTTCTGCATTTGGATGGTCACCAGACGAACGCGGCGTTATTCGCTGCTGAACTGGCGCGGAGCAACGGTGTTACCGTCTCGCTTGATGCCGGTACTATTCTGCCCGGGATCGAATATCTGCTTGAACTTTCCGACATAATTATCGCATCGGAAAAGTTTGCCGAAGAATTCACCGGCGAAACAAACAAAGCAAGTGCCGTCCGCAAATTATTTGCTAAAA
The DNA here is from genome assembly GCA_028717165.1 of Victivallaceae bacterium. Classification (GTDB taxonomy): domain Bacteria; phylum Verrucomicrobiota; class Lentisphaeria; order Victivallales; family Victivallaceae; genus JAHOYW01. The sequence goes on from JAQUOK010000653.1 coordinate 1,917, forward strand.
ATTGTAAATTTTCTGCAATAACGTCGGGTTCAGATGGATCTGTCGGGTTTGACGGCAAAGAAATCTTCAACGTACCGGCATTCAAAGTTGAAGTAATAGACACGACAGGCGCAGGCGATGTTTTTCACGGAGCTTTTGCTTATCGGTATATACATAACGGTTCCTGGCGGGAGTGTATGCGCTTTGCCTCAGCTGCCGCGGCCCTGAAATGCAAAAAATTCGGCGGCCGTACAGGTATTCCTGATTTAGCAACCGTGAATAATTTTCTGGAGCATTCATTCTGAAAAAATATAAAACCCAAAATGGATTCACAAAAATCTCGACTATTGGCGATGGCAACTTGAAACTTGCGGAGTTCGGGATTGTAAACCTGCAACAAGGTCAATCTTACAGTTCCGAAAGAGATGTTGAAATAGCCTGGTAAGGTACGCCCTGAATAAATATACCGTATTATCATTAGAGGATGTGATCAGCAAAGGAGTTGGACAATGCCCTTAGTTACTTTAAATGAAATCCTGCCGCAGGCGAGAAAGGCCGGAACCGCGGTTTGTGCATTCAATGTTGCCAATCTGGAAACGCTCCTGAGCGTTTTCAAAGCCGCAGAGCATAATAACAGTCCGATAATCATACAGGTTTATCAGCGTTTATTTAATGATGAACGGGCTGAATTAATCGGCGCAATGACTTCCCGCCTGGCGGAAAGATCAGATTTATCCGTGGTTTTACATTTGGATCATGGGGTTTCTGTCGAACAAATCCAGCAGGCGATCAACGCCGGTTATACCTCTGTCATGTTTGACGGTTCAAAATTACCTTTT
>JAQUOK010000654.1 GCA_028717165.1 Victivallaceae bacterium
TAATCAAGAGAAATAATTTTGTAAAAAAAGAATAAATGATCCGGAAGTTATTATCAATCAGGTCAATATGATTCAACACGGAAGAAAGGTTTTCCCGCTTGACGTGGTGGTCGATAAGATGGTGAGAATCGAAAATGATAAGCAGAAAAATTACCCAGGTGATAACGCTTTTATTCTCGACTTGAAAGCCGGTACCAGTAGCGGAACGATGGAGTGGCTGCGCGTGTTTCCTTTTGCCGAACTGCGGCAGGCCGGGATCGAAGCGCATATCGTTGGGGTGGTAACATCGGGATTGGACAGTGGAGCAACGCTGCTGCCATGGCTTTACGCCTATTTAAAAGCTGATATGCTTCCCCTGGTTAAATTTGTAGTAGTCAAAAATGAATTCGCCGGTTCCGAATTTGAATTCTTTGATACTAAAATTCAGGAAGTTCTGACTATCGCGAAAGTTCCATGCCTTATGCTCAAACTGAACGATTTGGGATCAAAGTACCAGATTCCGCTTCAGCGGAATAATTCCAGTTACGGCAAAGTCGCCACCGGACGCAACAGGATAGAAGAGTTCGGCTTCATGGATGAATACCGGATCAAATGCTATTACGCGGAGGCCAGTATGGAGTTTAAGCCGCTTTTCGAGCAGGAAAAGTTAAAGCCGAAGACAACAAAGGACCGTAGTGACAAATGATGCCGGAAAGTACATTCATTAATGGGATATCGGATCGTGATCTGGCGGCCCGCCTGATCCGTATGGGGGCTGTCGCACCCATGAATCTCGACTTGATCGACCGGGAGAAAATACAAGAGATCGTGGCGGGCCTGCCAACCATGTATGAATGCCGCTATACGGTTAAGGATGCGCTCTCAGGCGAACTGGAGATCGATTGTTTCGACCTGACCCCGGAGGGACTGAACCGTCAGGTGCTGGACGAACTGACCCGGCGCCGGCTGCAGTCATTACCGGAACGCCATACCGCGGCGGAATATTCCCCGGAGGCATGGAAAGGCTATCTGCAGCGCGATTTCGATTCCGTTGACCGGAAAGCGCTTCTCAAGCATTTCCGGAGATGGGGAATGCCGCTGGAACCGAAACAGATACGGAACGCTTTTTGCAGCAATCCCCAACTTAACGAGGAACGGGCGCAGGAGATGCTCAGCAAGAATCAGGGCGATCTGCTTTCCCGGCTGGTGCGGATGGGAGTAGTCGAGCCGTTGGACCTTGACCATGTTTCCATCCAGCAGGCAGATGAAATAATCAGGTCGCTTCCGGCGCTTACGGAATCGGAGATCATCTGGCAGGGAGATGATGATTTCGAACGGAAACGTTTCGTTAATCTCGCGGAATTTCGTGTCTCAAAACACGGATTCCATGAGGCGGATTCTCCGGGATTCGACGAAAGCGTATCCGACGATGAGCTGCGGAAACCGCGTTTCGCGGAACGTTCATTCGACAATGTTTCCGGAGACAGCGAACTGCGCGGCCCGAACGTCCGGGCCGGGGCGCATACGCTGCACCTTCAGGAAGACCGTTTTCTGCTAGCGAACAACGGTCTGGAAGACCGGATCATTCATCGCCGTGAGGAAATCACTGGCGGCTATGCCTGGCTGGATTATTTCCGCCAGAAAAAGTCCGAAGCGCTGCCGGGCGGTTCAGTGTCCGCTTTGCGCAATGCTTTCAAAACCTGGGGAATCTCCCTGAAACGCGGCAACCTCGAACTCGGATTCGAGCCCGATGTTGCGCTCAACCGACGTGAGTCAATGCTTTCCTTTTACAAGGTTCTGTTCTCCAAGGTCGTCAATGCCGGTATCGTGATGCAGATGCCGAAAAGCGACTGGCTGAGGCTCGATCTTGCCAAAGCGGAAGCATTTGCCGCAAAAATTCCGCTGCTGCCGGAACAGGATTATCCCGGCGAATGGCTGGATTTTTTTAAACAACCGCCTCCGGCGACCGCGCTGGAGGCCGTACAACTTGAAAACCGTTTCACTGAGGCGGGGATCAACTTCGATGAAGAGATGATTCGTTCTTCTTTTTCAAAATCGAAGGAAAATCAAAAAACAAAAAAAGGAATCAGAAAAATGCAGGACATCACACTTGACGATTACAAAAAAATGATCGGACGCCTGACTTCATCAGGCAGAATGGAACGTCTCTCCGGAGATGAGTTCAAAAACCTCGATATTGAAAACGCCCGCGATTATGTACGCGGCTTCGATGACCAGGCTACTGAAAAACAGAAAACGCTTCTTCGTTCAATGGGGGATGAAGAAAGAATTGAAATTACCGAAGATGAACTCGTTTCACTCTCCAAGCTGGAGGCTAACTTCATTGTGGACAACGCTCCGCAGCAGTCCATGACCTTTGAGGAACCGGATAATCCCATTACCGACGAAACCCGGCGTGAACTTAAAAATCTCATGGACAATGGAGACGTTCCCAGAATGCCGTGGCCCCGCTGGAAAAATCTTTCCGAAGAGGAAGGCAGGGAGAAAATCGACCGTGCTTACGCCCGTCGTCCGGCAAGCGACCGCCAGAAGGATTTCATCCGGCAGGCGCTGGAAGAGAATAACTTCCCGCAGGAAGCGATCGGAGAGATTTTTAATTCTCCTACCGTTGCCGACGCGGACATCGACAAACTCAATCAGCTTCAGGCCAGTCGCTTGATTGGTTCGCTGCCTGCTTCCGAAAGACAGGTTAATGCAGTAAAAAAACTGGTTGATGAAAAGCGGATTGAGC
>JAQUOK010000655.1 GCA_028717165.1 Victivallaceae bacterium
TTAGCATTGCCCTGCATAGGAGAGTAGTACATAAGAATACGGTATATGGTCCCCTTCTAAAAAGAGGAAATCCGATATAATAATAACTTGACTACCTTATCCAAATTGCTGAAGTAAATTTTTTGGGAAAATATTCCTGTGGGGGAATGTTGTGTCTGATGATATACGTAACTTGTTGATTATCAACGAATGATTGTATTATTTCGCTTATTGCCGAAGTCTCAAATTCAAGTCTGCCTGTTGTGAAGTTTCATAGGAGCGCCCGTTTTTTATCCCTGGAAGGGATTTTTAACGTAGCCCAAGGCAGCGCCTTGGGGAATCTTATCGGTTCCATGATGTTCCCTGAAGGAGAACTTCAAAATGCGGGTAAGGCATTTGAGGTTCCCCTACAGGGAACAGATATGGGGGGACGGCATTACCCGCCGCGTTGCGGCGGGCTACGCTGAATAACCCTTTCAGGGTTTCAATACCGTGCCGCATCCTTAATTTTCAATTCTTAACATAGTCATCCATTCGGGATTCAATTTTTCCCGGACAAAGGTTACTGACCGATTACGTTGAATAAAAGGTAAGGCACATTCAGGGCAGGGGTGCATAAGAGCCTGAGGATCAGGCTGTTCTGCGGCGGTGACTTCCTTGAGGAAACTTGTTGGGTTTATTAAACACAAAAGTCGCGGTACAAAGTTTGCACTCGCGACTTGTATTGTGGAAACAGGAATAAAACAAAATTCCCGTATCAGGGACAAATAACGCAATTCTTATGTTATAGAGTCAGCCCGTAAAGAGCCTGTTTTCTGATTTATCCGCACCAGTCATTTATGGTCCGAGTCAGAATTTCGATGCATTTCAGGTATTCCGACAAACTCACATGTTCATCGGCACTGTGCGCCTGTTTTAAACTGCCGGGCCCGAATATTACCGTGGGCACTTTTCCCACGTTATTGATTATCCGCGCATCGGCTCCGGAGGGCAGGCCGGAAATTTCGTTTTTTCCGTTGATCTGCAAAGTCTTTTCACCGATTTTCCCGACAATCGGATGTTTAGGATCGGTTTCATAAGGTGAAGTGTTCAACGTCCAGTTTATTTCCGGCGGATTTTCCTGCAGCCATGCATCTCCGACGCTTTTTATACAGTTTTCCACTTCTTCGCGAACTTTCCCGGCATTTTCATACGGCAGGTATTTGATATCGATTTTCAGTTCGCATTCCTCCGGTACGATCGATGCCCCGGCGCCGCCTTTTATTTCGCCGAACATAATTGTCGGCGCCGGCAGAAAGCGGTGCCGTTTCCGTGCCAGCCATTCTTTTTCCAGTTCGGACAGCGCCGCCATGATTTTGATCATTTTTTCAATGGCGTTTACTCCGTCCCACTTCATGGACGCATGGGTGGCGCGGCCGGAAGTCCTGAGCGTCAGGTGCATGGCGCCGCGATGACAGGTCAGGATTTTCAGGTCGGTAGGTTCAGTGATAATGGCGGCGTCCGCCCGGTAACCGCGGTCAATACATGCCAGCGTTCCGTTGCCGCCGCCTTCCTCATCGACGACGCACTGAATGATTATGTCGCCTTTCAAAGCGGTTTTTGCTTCCCTGAGGTACTGAACAGCCATGATCATGGCGGCCACCCCGGCTTTCATATCGGCGGTTCCGCGGCCGTAGATCAGATCGCCGTCAATTTCCCCGGCGAACGGATCGTGCTGCCATTCGCCAGGATCGCCGATGTCGACGGTATCCACATGGCCATTGAGGATAATGGATTTACCGCCTCCCGAACCCTTCAGGGTTCCGACGACGTTCGGACGGTTTTTATAGTCGTGGTCCGGATTGAAATCGGCATATTTTTTCAGCCGCGCGTTATCCGGTTCGAAACAGTCCACTTCACAACCCAGTTGCCGGAGCCGGTCGGCGAGAAATGCCTGAATTTTTTCTTCACGGCCTCCCCGTCCCTGCCCGATAACCCGGCTGTCTATGGCGATGAGCTGCCGGAGCAGCTCGACCGCCATGGTTTTATTGTTTTCAATGATGCCGGTCAGAGAATTCATAGTCAGATCACTTTTCAAAAGTTCCGATTATTTCATCCAGGATCGCGACTGCAGCGTCAATCTGTTCCTTTGTGATGATCAGCGGCGGAACCAGATTCAGCCGGTTGCCGAAGTGCCCGGAAATGGTGAGCAGCAGGCCTTTCTTTACTGCTTCCTTGACGATCTGGATACTTTCAAACGGTTCTTTGGTTTCACGGTCTTTAACTAATTCCATGGAAAGCATCAGGCCCTTACCCTGGACACAGCCGATAAGCGGATGTTTATCCATGAGTTCATTCAGTTTCCCGAGGAAGTACTTGCCCATGACATTGGCGTTCTCAATCAGTTTTTCCTTTTCCAGGGTTTCCATCATGGCGAGCGCTGCGGCGCTGCCGACCGGATTTCCGGAGAAAGTCACGCTCTGATGGATCGGTTTCAGGACATCCATGATCTCGGTTCTGGCGATAATTGCGGCGTTCGGGATTACTCCGGCGGTAAAGGCTTTTCCTACCATCATGATATCCGGGGCGACGTCCCAGTTTTCAATGGAGAACATTTTTCCTGAACGTCCCCAGCCCATCTGGACTTCATCATCCACCATAAGCACTTCGAAATCATCGCAGATCTTGCGGATTTCCTGCCAGTAGCCGTCCGGCGGAATCAGATAGCCGCCGGCGCCCTGAGCGGGTTCGAACAGCAGACCGGCTACCA
>JAQUOK010000656.1 GCA_028717165.1 Victivallaceae bacterium
GTTATAACAGAATCCGGGCCGGAATCATTAACGCCCTTGATAAGAGAACTTGTAGCGAAAGGAATATGATTATGAACGGCGGAGCAAAAACATGGTATTTCCCGGATGGTTATTTGCCTGAAAAATCAGCTGAAGGCAAAATGGAAGCTCATGAAGCGTTAATGCTTCTTAATGTGGGCAATGAACCGGTAGATATTAAAATTGATATATATTTTGAAGATTGGGAACCTATCAGAAATATTAGTGTAACAGTTGAAGGTGAGCGCATCAAAACATTGCGTCTGGATAAACCTGCCGATATTGGCGGCGTGACTATTCCAGTATTGACACAATATTCCTTGCGAGTCAGGGCCGACAAAAATATAATTGCACAGTTCGGCAGACTTGATACAACGCAAAACAATATGGCATATTATGGCGTGATGGGATGCTGGGAATAAAGTCGATAGTGTCAAAACTAACATGAAAACGTATGAAAAAAGCTAAGAGGGAGGTAAATCGGAATAGATATTCCGTTTCGGTCAGCCGTCAAGGCGCAAAATCGGCATAAAGCCGCTCCATTTCATGGAGCTTTTTATACGATTTTGACCATTGACCGCCTCCCTTTAACGAAATGAACAATAGTTGTCCTGAAAAAACAAAGATATGTTTTTTCGAGGTTGTTTGAAAACTGAATTTTGATTTGTTAGATGGCAGCTTGCTTCAGCAGAACTTCCCATTGTTTTGGGAATGAATCAATACCGTCAAGGCATTTAAGACTTATCGGCGGAGCTGATTTTTTGTTGAACGAATGTGGACGCAGAAAGTTGTAAAACGCCACAAACAGGGTCGTTAAACTGATTGCCCCTGAAAAGGTTTTGAACCCGGCACGCGGCCGGGTGTGGAACTTATAAGTCCGGTTCAGGCGTTCGACTATCTGTTTGAGCGGTCGAAAGTCTTTACTTTCCTGGTTGATGTTTTCCAGTCCGACAACGGTTCTACGGATGATTTGAGGCTTTTCCAAGCTCTCGTTGTAAGCCATGACCGCATTGTCATATGAGGGCAGTCCGTCGCCGATGAATTCGTATTCGCCGGGATTTTCGCCGGGTTCGCCATAAGCGTTGCGGATCGTGGCGAGAGCGGAAGCGGTATCTCTTGAATTTGACAGGTTATAACCGCATATCGCCCTTGTGATCTTGTCTATGATAAACCAGGTATACTGGTATTGATTTTCGACGATGATGTAGGTTTCATCTCCGGCTGCGAGTTTGCCGGGAACCGGCAGATTACGGTCAAGCCAGGGCGAAATAATCGCCGCCGATGCGTTGACGTAATTGATTACTGTCTGGTGGGAAACCGAAAGCCCGAAGAAGCCTTTGAGAACGTCGCGGGTTTGCCTTGAAGACAGGCCGATGTTTATGAAGCAGGATAGAATGAGTCCGACGGTATGGTAATTATTGTGAATGCGATTGAGGTTGACCCTGGTTTCAAGCTCAGGCCGTTGCGGAAGCAGGTCCCCCGGTGAAAAATGATATTCCCGGTACTGATAATGCAGCTTGTAGTTGGGATTGTATTTGTTCTGACGTTCTTTGCGTTCCTGTGGCGTAAGCGTCTGAAAGTTGTTCAGAAAATGCGGACATTTGACGTTTGGACACTTGAAAATGATCGCGTCTTTTCGGGCTTTCCACTCGCCAAGCGCATAGCCGCAGTGCGGACAGAAATATTTGGCCTGGCTTTCGCGTCTGACTCGATGGGTAACGCTCAGGGAATTGCAGATTTTGCACCTGACCTGCGAAGCTTTTTTACCATCGTTGAGGTAGAGATAACGTGATGGAGCGCCGCATTTTTCACAAGTGCAGTAAGCTGGCGGAGCTTGAGCTCCCTTACGGCGTCTGACCGGAGCAATATCTTTGCCGTGCCGGACTCTGAATTGATGCTTCAACTGCTGCCAGTTGAGTTCCGGTTGGATGTTTTTGAGCGGGGATTCCGTCAGTGGCGGAACCATATCAACCCGGAAATTACGGTAGTGCGGCGGTTTTTCATCTGGCTTGAACTTGATGTCGTGACGTTCTTCATTGAGAACTTCGAGAAAGATGGTGACCGCGGAATGAAATTCATTAAGAGTAAGACGGCGGCAGAACCATTTGACAAGTTTTAAAATAGAATTTTTCAAGTGAAAGTCTCCATTGATTTCGTAGTGGGAATTATAGGATTAAGGCTTTCACTTGAACATCAAAATTCAGTAAAATAAAGGGGATAACAAAGAAATCTCCATAAAATATTAATTTTTAAACAGATAAATAGAAGTTAAGCTAAAAAATTTAGCCAAAACGCCCAAAACAGAAAGGATATTGAAATGATTATTTGCGGAATACTCACTTGATATTTAACGTATAACCCTATAAATTACCGTTAATAAGCGTAGTCTTTGAAATATAACTCTTTAGACTGCCAGACCGGAGGAGATTATGGAAGTACGGCAACTTTACATTTATTTTCTGATATTGTTAGTTACAAACTCTACAATTATGGGGCTTGCAGTATGGCTGATAAAGAAATATTTTGAACACAAATTTAGGTTATCAACAAAGAAGTCAGAAGCAAACTTACAGAGAATTACAACCCTTTTTGATAATGCCGTTATTCAAACCAAGTTGATCCACAATCACATTGCCGTATTACGAAAAAAAATTGCTTTTGTATTTGACAATCCCAAAGATCAGATCAATTCCTATAAAAATCCCTAAT
>JAQUOK010000657.1 GCA_028717165.1 Victivallaceae bacterium
AGCCATGTGAATTTCAAGGGGAAAGCCGTGTGAGGGAGAACCTCACGCACGGTTTGGTCGGTGAGGTGAAGCCGATGAGATGCAACTCGTTGAGTACCAGAGGCTTCACCTTAATCGAACTCCTCATTGTGATCGCCATCATTGCCATCCTTGTGGCCATGTTGCTCCCTGCTCTCAGCAAGGCGCGGGAAAAAGCTTACCAGATACAATGCGCCGGGAATCTGAAACAGGCGGGACTTGCAACCACAATGTATGTGAATGACAATGACGGGTATTTTCCATTTGCCTGGTATGAATATCCCGGTACAAAATACTTTCAGCAAGGCTTATATAACGAAGGTTACGTAAAACATTACAATATATTTTATTGCCCGTCTAAGAAGAAATATCCCGGCTATGATAATACCGGCGATGTTGTCGATAACGGGGGGTATGCAGTATGTATTTACGCAACTTCAGATGATGGTTACAATTGGGCGTCAAGAAGCAAAAAACTGTCGCAAATAGGAACCAGTGCCAGTAAGCGGGTGCTGTTGTTTGACGGCGACGGCAAGTGGTGTACGCTTTCAAACCCGGCACTTACTAACAGAGGAGTAGTGGAACGGGGAGCACGGCATTCCAGTTGTGTAAACATATTATGTCTGGATGGTCATGTGGAAGGAATGCCGAAAACTCAAATCGGCGGTTCTGCCGACAGGTTTTTCCCGGGTTATTCCTGGTAAAGTCTGATATGTCCTGATAATTAAATTCCGGTTGCGTATAGCGTTCAGTTTCAGCCGGTCAGGGAAGGGGGAATTTTGCGCAGTACTATGAAAAATCAATAATTTACCAGGAGAAGTTATGATCAAAAAATCCGAAATGAGAATTGAAAATACCCGGAACAAAATAAAAGGAATAAGGCAAAAAAGAGAAACAGAATTTTTTTCAGGAAATAATTTTGCTTCGCTAACTTGCTGTCGATATTTTAAAATCAGGCCGGCAATAGTTGTATTTCTTTTATTCTTTCCGGTATTCAGCGGAGATTTATTTGCGGAAAAGGCAGACGGAAGTTTACGCTTGTCCTTATCTTTTGAAGAGCCGAAGGGAGAACTGGCAAAAGACGGCAGTTCTTACGGCAATGACGGCTATATACATGGTTGTAAACGCAGCAGGGGCAAATCGGGTTCTGCGCTCGAATTCGACGGAATTGATGATTTTGTAAGGGTTCCGAATGCGCAAAGCCTCAATTGTCCGGAAGCCATTACTGTAATGGGCTGGATATATCCTGCCCAGGGGCATGAAGGAATGTATCCCCGGATCCTGACCAAGGAAGGCGTGCTGACTGTAGATATCAATTCCAATACCAGGCTGTTTCGGATTCTTCTTGCGATTAAAGACAAGCTTCGCTGTTTATATCCTGCGCCTGCGCCGACGGATGCCTGGACTCATTTTGCCTTTACTTTCGACGGCAGGGAAAGGAAATTTTATATTGACGGAGTTAAATGCAGAATTCAGGGAAAAAACTGGTATAAAGGTACTGCAGGCGTCAATGCTCAGGATATTTATATTGGGAACACTAAAAGCGGAAAAAGAGGGTTTAAAGGCATCATTGACGAGATAAAAATTTATTCGCGGGCTTTATCGGAAGAGGAAATAGCGGATGAAGTCGACCGGGTTTCGCCTCGAAAAGACGCTGCGGGTAAAACCGATAAGGCCGGCGGCGCTCTTCAGGCGGCAAAAGTCAAAGATAACCTTGCCTTCGGCAGACCTTGTGTTTTTTCAAGGGTACCTGATTATTTTCATACTGCAGACAGTAGGGACAAAAATCAGCTGACAGATGGAATATACAGCAGGGAAGATATTTTTTCAGCACAAAAATCAACCGTAGGCTGGGAAGGCGCTCCGGATGATCCTGTCTATATAAAAATCGATCTGGCTGCCGGCAAATCGCTTGGAGAAATACGCATAAGCACATTCGGGAATGCTGCGGAAAAAATATTTCCTCCCAGGGTTATTCAGATATTAGTAAGCAATGATAACCGGAACTATTATCTGGTTGATGAAATGAAGGGCAGCAGAAGCGGGGGCAAAAAAAAGAAAATAAAACTTAGCTCCGCGCCTCTGAATGTTTCCGGGCGATATGTGATCATCTATATCGTTCCCGATGGAAAATATTTTTTCTGTGATGAAATAGAGATCATCGGCACGCAGACAAAAACCAGCCCTGGGAATGTTGCTGATTTCCAGGCTGTTCCATTCAGTAAAATTAAAGAGTCGATAAATCCGCATGCGGTAAATTTATTAGAGAAAAAATTACAGATAGTTGAAAAAAATGTGCATAAAGTGGCAATTCCCGGCAGGAAAAAAGATATTGAATCAAAATTACGAAAAATCCGGGATGAATTCAAAACAGTAAAGCAGAAATCCCCTTTAACGATTATCAATGGAGGAATACTTTCCGCTTTAGAAAAAAAATTGAGTTTCGTTAATATGGAAACAGCCGGGATTCTTTTTGCGGATAAACTCTCGTCAGGCTATATTCTCTGGTATAAGAACCGGTGGGAAAACTTTCAGCCGTATTGCCTGCCTGCTGCGGGCAGCGGAGATTTGCGGGAGTTGAATGTTGGCATGTGCGGCAATGAATGCCATTCCACCGCGTTCATGATCTCCAACCTGAGGGCAGAGGATCTGCTTGTCCGGATAACGGCCGACGCTTTTGCCGGCGCCGCTAAACGTAAACCGGC
>JAQUOK010000658.1 GCA_028717165.1 Victivallaceae bacterium
GCAGAACCTCATGGCGGCTGCCGGGGGCTTTGATCGCGCGTAATGTCAGCGCGTAAAGCAGGATAAAAGTTTTGCCCGAACGCGAACCGCCGAAAAGCAAAACGTATTTAGCCGGGCCGCTCAACAAACGGATCGCGCGCGCCTGGTCATCAGTTTTTTTGAATTGTTTTTTCGCCATATTTTAATTTTCCATGTTTGCATTACCGTCTTGGGGCGGCTTTTACACTATATTTAAGCGGAATTTTGCTGGAGGGCGAGACTCTGTCGAGCCGTAGATGTTGAACGAGTTTTGGCTCGTGAGGACACTCGCCCTCCAGTTTTTTTATCGCATCAGGAGTAGTTGACAATGTCAGAAAAATGATTCTGCCATATTTTATAAGTCTTTTTCGTCTTCATCCAGTTCCAGGTCGTAATCGTCGCCATTTTGTTTTTCGCTCCACCTTTCTGGACAGCGGTTTTTCAGCCAGAAGAGCAGCGCGCGGACATCGGGGGCGATTTCCTTGCTGACGACGCGGCGTTTCAGGGTCTCGATCGGCTCCCCGGTTTTCTTGTCAATCAGGTCTTCCGAATAAATTTCCTTCTGTTTGAAACCGAGAGCGCGTTTCAGCAACGCCGCCTCAGCCTGCTTTTCCGGCGCCAGGCTCCGGCCTTTTTCAAAAGCTTCGCGAACGCGCGGCAGCTCTTCCATTAACTGTTCAAATTCGGCAATGCTTATATTAATTTTTTCGGCGGCCGCTTTCTTGTCCAGTCCCAGTTCTGCGCATTGTTCGACCGCGAAAATTAAAGCGTTTATAAGCTTTTCAGGTTCCATATCTGCTCCGTTTACATTTGACGATATTTTGTTTTTTTATTTCAAGGGGTCTTCCACCTTTGAGTGAAATGTCAACTTCCGAAGCTCCTTTTTTGTCTTTTCCGCTCTCCAGGCCGTAGCGTTTATTTGAGTCTGCAAATTATTTTTTTAACTTAACGGCAAAAAAGAATTGACAAAAGTGATCCAAAGAGTTATACTATATTGAAACACATTGATACACGAAAGGATAAAAGCATGAATCAGCCGATGAAATCAGTAAAATTGATCGACTCCATAAGGGAATATATTATATCGGGTCAATATCATCCGGACAGTAAAATACCCTCGATCCGGGAATTCGCGGACAGATTCAATTTATCGTTCGGCTCGGTAAACCGAGGAATAGATTATCTTGTGTCTCAGGGACTGCTTGAGAAGCGTCATGGGCAGGGAACTTTTGTCGTCAGCTCCGGCCGGGAGCGGACGAAATCGGCAAAATATATAATATCAATATTTTATGCCAACATAAATCATAAAGGATATTGCGGGAAAGCGCTGGTCGGGATTCAGGATTACGCGTTGGCGAATAATTGCTCGCTGTCAATTAATTATGTCAATTTTCGCGATTTGGACAAAGCCGCTTATGCGTTTGGCATTAAAAATACGGACGGAAGCATTTTCCTCGGCCCTTACGATAATTCACCGGAAAAAATCAATATTTTACTTCCGACCGTAGGATTGGCCATGCATGACTCCTGCGATGGAAAGATTTCAACGATGGACATTGATCCGGTCTCTACTGCCGAACTGGCCTGCCGTTATTTTAAGGATAAGGGCATAAAACATTTAAACGTAATTGGACATTACTACAAAAATTATAAATTCCGGCATGAAATATTTATTCCACTCTGGGAAGCTTCGGGAGGAAAGGTAAAACTGACCATATATCCGGAATGGGATCAAATCCGCAGCGGCGAAGCTTATTTTTTCACAAGCGCATCAGTATTTCAGGACTATTCCCTGAAACAGCTTGAAAAAACCAGCCGAATTTTATCTGAAACTAATACGGTACTAACCATAGACGGACAAAATCTCATAGACCCTTCGTATCATTATGCTCCGACGATCAGTATTGACTGGAAACTGGCCGGCGAATTATTGATAGAAGAGTGCATTAAAAGGATACGGAACCCCGGCAGTCCGGTAAGGCGCTGTTATGTGTACGGGCATTTATTTGAACAGTAAAGTTTTGCAGGAGGTTTGCAAAGAAACGGAAGAAAATTTTATTGAGAAGTCGGGCCGGCGGAGTAGCGGGACGGCAAAAGCGGAATATACCATATCGGATAATTAACTAAAATATATCAGGAGGGCTTTGTCATGTGTAAAAGCAATACGAATCGGCCTGAGAAAAGAAAACTTTTTTTCAGGGAAAGTAATTCAAGTTCACGAAAAAGAGCGAATGCTAACAGAAAATTCACCCTTATCGAACTCCTCGTCGTGATCGCGATCATTGCGATCCTGGCCGCAATGCTGCTGGCGGCGTTGAATAAGGCCAGGGAAAAAGCAAAGATCATCACTTGCTGTAATAATTTAAAACAGGCGGGTATGGGTATGCTGTTCTATGCGCAGGATAACAATGGAATGGCTTTATGTTTTACCAACCCTTCCGGTTTTTCAACAATGGTGGATGCCTACTCAAAAGATTATCCGGTGCGCCTTTCTTATGATACTTCCTCAAAATATTTTCTTGCCGTAAACATGGTGGACACGAAATATATAAAGCTGGATGTTCTGCAGTGTCCTTCCAGGAATGGGTATGCTCAAAACGGGCGTTTATTTGACGTCGACCATTATGAAAAACGGGTAGAGGTTGATTCCACGCGGCAAACCGTTTGCAGTTCTTACGGCTTCAAGTTGGTGGAGTATGAGG
>JAQUOK010000659.1 GCA_028717165.1 Victivallaceae bacterium
GGCATTCAAGCGATCCCTTACCGCATTGATCAGGATTTTTGAAAAAAGATTGCTTTTGCCCGGCTCCGGGGCTCCAAGCCTTTGATCGACCAGTTTTATATGCGGCATCGGGCAGTCATCCACCCGCTTGAAAAGTTCCACCAGAACATATTTCCCCCGTTCGGCGTTGTAATACGATTCAAACGAAGGCGTCGCCGACCCCAGCAGCACGACCGCGTTTTCCATCCTGCCGCGCATGACCGCGAGATCACGGGCATGATAACGGGGGCTTTCGCTTTGCTTGTAAGTTCCCTCATGTTCCTCGTCAACTACGATCAGTCCCAGCTTGCGGAAAGGCGCGAACAGGGCGGAACGCGCCCCGACGACAATTTTCACCAGTCCGTCATTGATCTTGCTCCATTCATCGAAGCGTTCGCCTTCCGTCAAACGGCTGTGCAGAACGCTGACCAGGTCGCCGAAACGCGCCCGGAAACGCTGAACCGTTTGCGGAGTAAGCGAGATTTCAGGCACCAGAACAATAGCCTCCTGATCACGTTCCAGGACTTGCGCAATGGTCTGCAGATAAAGTTCCGTTTTACCGGAACTGGTTACTCCATGCACCAGTACAACATGTCTTTCCTCATGGTTTTCCAGGACTTCGCAAATTTTTTCCAGCGCTTTCGCCTGTTCCGGGTTCAGGGTCAGGGGACTGGACCTGACAATCGTTATGTCGGCGAACGGATCGCGCCGCACAACCCGTTTTTCCTCGGCAACGATATTTTTTTTCAGCAGAGTTTTCACGGTCGAGGCGCTGACGCCGTCAAGATGCAGGAGTTGTTCTTCCGGCACGCTCTGGACGGTAAGCAGGTATTTTACAGCGTCCGCCTGGGCGGCGCAACGTTTTTTTTCGGCGTTTTCAATAACGAATTTTTCGGCTTCTTCGGGATCGATTATCGAATACATGCGTAAGGTTTTATGTTTGACCCTGCCGCTGCGTACGGCGCCGGGCAGCAGCGCCCGCACCGCTTTTTCCCGCGAACAGCAGTAATATTCCGCCATCCAGCGCCCGAGTTCCACAAGTTTTTCCGGGATGCGGGAATGGTGCTCGGCAATGGAGATTATCGATTTCAGGGGTTTAGCGTAATCCGTCTCCGCAACGATATTGAGCACGTAGCCGCGGCGTTTGCTGCGCCCGAAAGGCACATGTACCTGAACTCCGATATGCACCTGGCCTTTCAAATTATCAGGAATAAGATAATCGAACGCCTTATCCAGCGACAGGTCGATAATAACTTTAGCTACGTTCATGTTTTCCCGTACATTTAAACGATTCGCAGCTAATGTACCTTGCCGACTAAGGAAAATCAATAAGCTTAAGGGAACTTCCGCATATATCAGGATTTGCCGAATTCTTTCAGGACTTTCTCAAGTACTTTCTGGCAGCAGGAGCAGCTTTCGCATTTGCGGCCGCATTTTGAGCTTTTCTCAAACCAGTCGTCGGGGAATGCCTTATTATCGATGTAGAAAGGAGCAATTAAAGATGAAAAACCAGGTTCGAACAGGTCAAGCAGATTGCCGTTGAACGAACCGCTCGTATAGGCTTCCAGAACCATGCGGGGGTGCGAGTGCAGCCGCGTCGCCAGTTTTACCATGTCCGCCAGGCCGTCGTAATAATGCAGATCCTCCGGCCTGATCCAGGTGGCCTGCAGCAAGGCCTTGCGCATTCCCTTTTTGCGCAGGATGTTCCAGCAGACGAACGGCGTCCAGTTTTCGATGTTTTTCATTTCATCTATCTCAGCGTCGTGCGCCACCATGTTGTCATGAAAAGTCTGGCCGGGACAACAGTACAAACAGCCGCTGTTCGCCAGCAGGCATAATTTTTTTCCGTTATTGTCACACCATTTGCGGATGCGTTTAACATATTCCAGGTTGCGCTGGAAGTCGCGCTGGAGATAATAGCTGTCAAAAAGGCCGGAGACGTATTCCATTGCCGGAATCGTCCCGATCCGCATATTAACGGAAGCCCGGACCTCGATATCCGGGAAGTATTTCTTTACGGTTCTGGCAACCGCCAGAGAAGTGGCGGTAACAATATCTACGCCTCCGACGGTATCCGCCAAATACTCGATAATGGAAATAACTTCGTTTTCCAGGTGCTGACTGACGGCCCGGCCCCCGTAACAGTTGGCGTTGAACAGGATATCGAGCTTAATCGCGAGCCGTTTGAATTCCCGCAAATCCTCCTCAAGAATATATTGAGCGTCCCAGTTGCGGCGGCCCCGGACCGTTCCAAGGGCGTTGCGTCCCGAAGCCTGTCCGGGCCAGGCGAAATATACTTCACTGATATTGGAGGCATAATCTTTTACCACGTCAGTGAATATTTCACCGTCAGCCTTTTGCTGATAACCCACCGCGAATTTCCTGTCCATATTTTTCCCTCTGAATTTTACTCAGCAGTTTCCGAAGAAGTTGCCATGCGGAAAACTTCCCGTCGGAATCCGGAAAGATTTTTAAATTTATCCGTTAAACTGTCTGAAAAGCGGATGAAACTGGCTGTATATTTGTTTAATCCGCGTCATCCGGTTTTTCCTTTTTAATAAATTTGACGTCTTCAGGATAGGCCGGTGGATTTTGCCAATTGACTTTCCACGCCGAACGGCGGCGGAATTTTTCCTTGAACTTGTTCTGGAGGACGCCGCGGGCTTCCAGGCTGATCATACAGGCCCGGGTACA
>JAQUOK010000660.1 GCA_028717165.1 Victivallaceae bacterium
TATTGTGAAGGTCCGGGGACTCTGGACGAATTGTTCAGGATTGCCGACAAATTCGGTTATGACGGGGTTGAACTGCGCTGGAAATACCGTTTCCCCGATATGAATCAGCATGAATACCGGAACAAACTTGTCGCGTTGAAATCGCAATATCCGGACTTTGAAATCACTTTCGGCGGAATGGTCGATTTCTGCCGGGGCAAAGAAAGTGAAGTTGAAACCGAAACGGCGAATTATTTTGAATTCCTGGAATGGACGAAAAAAGAACTTGATACGAAAGTGATGAACTTTTTCACGGGAACTATGGTAACTGAAGGAATTGATTACACCGAGTTTCATGTTCACGGCAGCGGAATGGCGGAAGAAGGAGACTATGAAAGGGCTGCTGCCGGGCTGAGAAAAGTTGGCGATAAAGCCGCCGGACTCGATATGCTTATAAGTTTGGAAACCCATAACGGTTACCTGCATGATCTGGCCAAACCCTGCCGCAAACTTATGGATATGACCGGGCATGACGCGGTAGGGATAAACTGGGACCAGGGTAATATTTTATTGAATCGGAACGGCGAGAGCATCGATGAAGTTTTCGCTGTCCTGGACGGTAAAATATATTATGCCCATCTGAAAAACGTTCTTGTTTACCGGAAACAGCTGTATATGGTTACGCATTTGGAACAAGGACATATTGATACCATGCATGCCGTGAGAAAACTCAGGGACAATCTCAAATCCGGTATACTGGCGGTGGAATATCCCGCTCCGGGCGACGGCGTAATCGCCGCTAAAAGAGATATGGAGTATATGAAGTATATCAAAGCCTGGCTCGGAATAGATTAAGAGCTTATCAACTAATAACCGAAAACGCTCTGATTTGTGGCGGACAGCCATTCACTTGTCGAAAAAAATCGTAGATACCTCCAGTATCTCCAATTTTTTTCAATTGCGCGACTGTCTATCCGGCACTGCGTCATAGCATTTCCTCTATTAGTTGATAAACTCTAAGAAAATTATAACCGGCATTATCTGAAAGCGGCGTTTTGCGCCGCTTTCGTGTTTTAGGGGCCAATTAATTTCATAAAAAGTTTGAGATTTCCGATTTATGCTTTATCTTATACAGTTTAAGGCGTTTTTTGTTAATCAAATCCGGCTGGCGTAAAATGAAAATACTTTTTGTTTGTACGGGTAATACCTGCAGAAGCCCGATGGCGGCTGCTTATTTCGCGAATCTGTGCCGGGAGGCGGAGCTCGATGACGTCAGGATTTTGTCCGCCGGGACTTTTGCCGGTGACGGGATGCCTGCTTCCGAGAACGCGGTGAAAGTTATGGATGATTACAAGGTCAATCTCGCAAAGCATCGCAGCCGGATGTTGACGCGGGATTTGCTTGCGGATATCGATTATGTTTTTACCATGACCGAAGGACATCGCCTGCAGGTGATAAGCATTGCTCCTGAACTTGAAAAGAAAACCAGGCTGCTGCTGGAATTTTCCACCGGCGGCAATGTCGCGGATCCTTTCGGCGGCAGTTACGCGGTTTACAAGGAATGCTTTGAACAGATGAAAGAGGCGCTGGACAAGCTGTTTCTGGAAATAACGAAAGACTGAACGTCAAACAATTAAAAATAAAAAGCCGGATTTAACGGCCTTAAATCTTAAAACTTTCTTGAGGTTGATAATGGAACGAATTACAGACTGGTTTGGAAAAGAACTCACAGTTGCCGTCGCTACCGATCACGGCGGTTTTGAATTGAAAAAGCAATTGCTGGCCGCACTGGCCGGAAAGAATATGAAGGTTCTGGATTGCGGCCCGCATGAACTCGATCCCTCGGATGACTATCCGGATTTTTCCAACGAAGCGGCCAAAGCCGTTTCTCTGGGTAAAGCCGACTGCGCCGTTTTGATCTGCCGCAGCGGTATCGGCATGTCGATCAACGCCAACCGTTACAACTATGTCCGGGCGGCGCTGGTTACCGATGCTGAGACCGCGGTGCGTTCCCGCGAGCATAATTGCAGTAATGTACTGGTGCTGGCCGGGGATAAACTGGATGCCGTCGGCATGTTGAAAATCGTTGAAGCCTGGTTTGCCGCGCCTTACAGCAATGAATACCGCCATAACCGCCGCCTTGAAAAAATAGAAGAAAAATCTTATGATGATATTGCCGCTGTCCGTAAGACTGATCCCGAAATCGCCGCGATGATCGACCGGGAAGCCGCCCGCCAGCGGGACGGTATCGAACTGATCGCTTCCGAAAATTTCACTTCCTGTGCCGTCCGTGCGGCTCAGGGTTCGGTACTGACTAACAAATACGCCGAAGGCTATCCCGGCAAACGTTATTATAACGGCTGTGAATTTATCGATGAAGTCGAAGCGCTGGCTATCGAAAGGGCCTGTAAACTGTTCGGCGCGGAAGCCGCCAACGTCCAGCCGCATTCCGGCAGCCAGGCCAACATGGCGGTTTATTTCGCTCTGGTCGAACCCGGCGATACGGTTCTGGCGATGAGCCTCGATCACGGCGGTCACCTGACCCACGGGCATCCGATGAATTTCAGCGGTATGCTTTATAATATCGTTCCCTACGGCGTTGACCGTGAAACCGAAATGATCGATTATGACGAAGTCGCGCGCCTGGCGGAAGAACGTAAGCCGAAGATGATCCTGGCCGGAGCCAGCGCTTATCCCCGGACTATTGATTTTGTCCGTCTGCAGGAGATTG
>JAQUOK010000661.1 GCA_028717165.1 Victivallaceae bacterium
TTTCGAGGGGAATCAGGCTTACAACCAGAAAGACGCCGAAGGTTTCATCAGACTTAACGCCCTGCGTCTGAGAGTGCTGGCCAACAGTAGACAGCGCCGTTATTAAGACGTGCTGCGTGTTGCGAAAATCGTGTTTGTAGTACCGCCTTCAGGCGGAACTACGAACATGTAACTGCCTTTAGATGCCTTTCTCCGGTTAAAAGCCTTTAAAATCTTCCTTCCGCGTGATATTTCCTTTTTTGTTGCGAACAGTCCCTATAAGGTTTGAAACGGTATAAAATTGAGCAATATTTTTATATTGCGGCAAACAGGGAGGGATGGATGAATTTTAAAAACCGGCTCGCAAAAGTATGGAAAGCGTTTAACAACTGGCGTAAACGCGGCATGTGGTTCCGGCTTACTGTGCTTTTAATAATCGGTTCGGTACCTTTAATGGAACGGTTGATAACTCCTGACCATGTGCCTTTGATCAATGAGCTTGTCTGGATCGCCTGTCGGGCGATCAGGATGGGCAGCGAACCGAAATATACTTCCGCATATCTGCATTATCTGCACGCTAAAAAAAGCCGTCAACTGCAGAATCAATTGCAAACAGAGTACAATGCCGGTCATATCAAATTGGGTTTGAACGAATTGAGGCTGCTGAAGCAGAATACCCGTCAGGCAAACTACAACGAGCTTTTCAGACTGGCGCAGCGTGAAAAAATAATTCCTGCTGATATTACCCTGAGTCAAAGCAAGCGGGCGATGCTTGACGAAGCGCTCAGGGTTACGGATGAACGTTACGGGCCGGAATGGGAGGATGTACATAAACAAACACTATTTGAAGCGCCTTTTGATTTTGACGGAATAATGCTCAGGCTGCGTTATTTTGGCTATGGGATTGCATCGGTTATGCCGTTGCCGGTAATTCCGGTATTGCCATGGTTTATCCTGTGTCTGACTTTAGGTTTCTGGGGCGCTCAAACGGAAAAACGGAGCAGATGGATTGGGGTTATGACCATGTCGGTAATGATAACCTTGTTATGGATAGTCGCCGCGAATCAGGGAAAGCACAACTGTTTCTTCTGGAGAGAGCACTGGCAATTGCGCGGAACAAGTATCTTTTTCGCTATCTGGGCGGTTATAGGATGCATCTTAGGGAAAAGATTATACAAGAGAACGGTGAAAAACGGCTATAATGTATTGACTTTTACCGTTTTGCTGTTGCTTTCCAGCGTTGTATTGCTGATGCCTGTTACTTCGTTTAAAGAACCTTGTTTTAATGATTACTGTTTTTGGTTGTATATATGCCCCGGCCACTATTTGCTTTTTCGGAGTTTTGCTTTCGTGCCGTACTTTATTACCGCCGGGATTCTGGTATTGCTTTATACCTTGTTTTTCATCTGCAAAAAATATTCTCAGCAACTGCAAAAATTCAAGTGGGTAACGCCTCTAAAATATCTGATGATTCTCCTGCTGCTTGCAAAATTGCTGCATGTGTGGTACTTTTAAATAAAACGGCAGTTGGGGAAAAGCATGGATACAAACAATACTGCGCATCTCGCGCGCTGGTGGAAAAGTCTGGACGATGCAAAAGTGCAGTGCGGCCTTTGTCCGCGGGCCTGCCGCATTGCCGACGGGAAAACCGGCTTTTGCGGCGTGCGGAAAAATATCGGCGGCAAATTGTATTCCCTGAGTTACGGCATGCCGGTTGCCTTGCATGTCGATCCCATCGAAAAAAAACCGCTGGCGGAATTTCTGCCGGGAACGAAAACTTTTTCGCTGGGGACTTTCGGCTGCACCTTGGACTGCTCATTCTGCCAGAACGCTTCGCTGTCGCGGGGAAGCTATACCGGGGCGGCTTACGAAAACTACCTTGCTCCCGAAAGAGTCGTCGAGTTGGCTTTGGACAATAATTGCCGTTCGGTGGCTTTTACCTACAACGAACCGACGGTTTTCGCCGAATACGCCATCGATATAGCGGAACTCGCCCATAAGCGGGATTTGAAAACCGTGCTGGTGACGAACGGTTATATTACCGAACAGGCGGCGGCTGACTTATATCCGGTTATCGATGCGGCGAATGTGGATATGAAGGGTTTTTCCGAAGAGTTTTACCGGTCGATGACGGCTTCGCACCTGAATCCTGTCCTGAATGCGATCAGGTATTTTTATGAACTTGAAAAGCATATCGAGATCACCAATCTGGTTATTCCCGGCAAAAACGACTCTATGGATATGATCGACGCCTGGCTGGACTGGGTCGAGGAGAATCTTGATAAAAAAGCGCCGCTGCATTTCAGCGCTTTTTTCCCGACGCATAAGTATTACGGCAGCCCGCGCACTCCCAGGGAAACCCTGTGGAAAATAAAGGAACACGCCGCGGAACGCGGTTTTACTTCAGTTTATCTCGGTAATATTTAAATTCTCATATCGTATTCGCGATTGTAAGCGCAGGATTTATGGAAAAACGCCGTGTGCAAGTTTTTTTATTGTACCTGCCGGGATACGGCTTGTTTTCGAATGCCGCCGCATTACACATTTCCTGGAGGGCGAGTGTCCTCACGAGCCGAAATACGTTAACCGTTTGCGGCTCGGCAGAGTCTCGCCATTGAGTTTCCTCTCTGAGGCGAAAATGTCGAAAAAAAACTTGCACACGGCGTTGGAAAAGGTATTTCCTGCCGGAATTTGAACATTCATCACAGTGGCGGTATATTACCGTTTA
>JAQUOK010000662.1 GCA_028717165.1 Victivallaceae bacterium
TTATATATGGCGGCTCCGTTCAAAAGCGGTTCAAACTCCGGATTTTTAAGGCTTTCTATGCCTCTATCAGATATAGAGTCTGTCGTATTTAAAATGAAAAAGATAATATTTGCCGCCTTTGTTCTTGCGTTCATTTTAACGCTTGTATTCGGTTACTTCATATCACTTATGATATCGAAGCCGATGCTGGAGATGTCGTCAATAGCAAAAAATATAGCTAAGGGTGATTTTTCAAAACTGAAAGCGAACCTTTTTCCGCGGCGGCGCTGAATTCATCAGCCGGTGTCACCTGGAGTTTTTCCAGACGGGCGGTTTTCGCTTCCAGTTCTTTCCGGTTTTTCGCCAGTTCGTCCGGTTTTTCCTGAACAAGCCTGCGGATAGCGTAGAGCAGTTTTTCCGCATCGTCTATATCGCCATGGAGTTTGGTTTGGAGATGCGGCATATTCCAGCCTTTCACCTGATAATGAACCGAGGATTCCGATTCGTCAAGCTTGCCGTAACCGGTGATTTTTCCATTGGCGACCAGGCGTACTTCAAGCGTGCCGATGCTTAAATCCTCCATGATGTAGCTGCCGGACTGATTGAGGAAACTGCATTCCTTGACCGCCGCGAGATAGGCGTTACGAATGCAACGGTTAAGTACCTCGCATTTTTCCCGGAGCGTACCGGTAAGTTCCCGGTTTCCGTAGCGGATCGGAAGTGAACCGATTTCGAGATTCGGGTAGGCAGTAATGAATTTTTCCAGTTCCGGAATTTCTTCCCGCATGGACGGTATCCGCTGCCTGAGACTTGCTTCCTGATCTTTTCGACGACGGGTATTGCGGCGGTGCTGGCGTTCCAACGCTTCCAGTTCTTTCAGGCGGGTTTCGATTACTACCTTGCGTTTGAGTTTCGGATTGCCGGAAATCACGGCTGAGAAGCTCGCGTAGTCCAATGCGCAGTCGTCGTTGATCTCCTGCAATGTTCGAGCACAGCGGCCTTTCATCGCGTCATTGATGAATTTCTGTTTGCGTTCCAGAATTGCGTACATCCCAGCGTCCAGCGTTTGTTCTATTCCGTAGCGGATGATCTCCACTTCTTCGAGAATATTTCCCTGCCGGATGATCCTGCCGTCGCGCTGTTCCACATCCGATGGACGGAACGGACAGTCAAGGTGGTGGGCAACCGCCAGGCGTTCCTGGATATTGACTCCGGTTCCGAGTTTCGCGGTGGAACCGATCACCACCCGGACTTCACCCGAATTGACTTTTTCGTAAAGGTCGGCTTTCTGTTTGTCGGTATTGTAATCACCAATAACGGCGATTTCTGCTGCCGGGATTCCACTAGTGATAAGCTTGCGCTTGAGTTCTTCCCAGGCGTTGAACAGCTCTTTGCCGTCGCAACTGTTGCGGTAAAGGTCACAAAAAATGATTTGAGTCCCCTTGATTGAGGCGTATTCATGGTATTTTTCGTAAATGCGGCGGGTGCAGACGTTCAGCTTCGAGCCAGGATCGTCTTCGAAACGGTGGTCTATCAGGCGCGGGTCGATTGTTACCTTGCGGCTCATGCCGTAGATCAGAAGCGGAATATGCGACAACTCCCGTTTGTCCGAACTGTTTTCGTACCATTCATAGAAATCGCAGAGATAATTCATGAATTGCGAGATAACTTCACCGCGCCGGATATTAATCTGTTCCGGATGTCCGCCTTTGATCGGGGGACGTTCAACTTCGGTGAGGTCATCGGATAAAACCACATCGGCCACTGTCCGGAACATTTTCGACAACTCAATGACGTTGCTGTATTTGCAGAAGCGCTGTACCATCTTGAAGCGTCCGGCGGCGTCCAGTTCCAGCGCGGTTTCGGTTCCGGTAAATACTGACGCAAAACGGTCGAAGGTTTCAATCCCAAATTCCTCCAGCGTCGCCGGACTGATGTAGCGTACCATATTCCACAGTTCAGTGATCGTGTTGGTTACCGGGGTTCCGGTGGCGAAATAGATGTTGCGGCCTCCGGTTTTTTCCATGATATAGCGAATTTTCAAACTGAGCGAGAATGCCCGCTGGCTGGCTCCTCGGTCCAGTCCTTTGACCCGCTGCATCTTGGTCGGGAAAAAGTTTCGCTTGTAAGCGTGGGCTTCGTCGATGATCAGCGCGTCGATGCCGAGATTGGAAAAGTAGATGATGTCCTCCTCCGCCTTTTTATCGTTGAGTTTGTCAAGCATCTTCAGAAGCTGTTTTTTCTGGCGTTCTGCATCCTTGATGGTGCTGTGGTTGTCGCTTTCGGCAATCAGTTGCTCCAGTTCGGCAAGCTGGCTTTCGTAATGGCGCATTACGAGATCAGGATCGTCTTTGACCATATCGAAACTGCTTTGCGCCATAATGACGATATCCCAGTCCCCGACCGCGATCCGGGACATGAAGCGTTTGCGTTTATTTTTCACCAGGTCCTTTTTATCGGCAATCAGGATCATGGCGTGCGGATAAAGTTTTGGCGCGAATTCCGCAAACTGGCGCAAGGTCGCGTTCTGTACGACAATCAGCGTTTTCGTCGCAAGGCGGAGCCGCTTGAGTTCCATGGAAGCGGTTATCATGACGGCGGTTTTTCCCGCTCCCACGCAATGCGCCAAAAGCGTATTTCCTTCGATGCAGCGGCTCACGGCCCGCTTCTGATGCGTCCTCAGAACAAATTTTTTCCCGTCGATGAGGCAACCGCGCCGGGATAGA